>JAIRZF010000109.1 GCA_031267385.1 Dysgonamonadaceae bacterium
GAACCTGGCTGGAGAGTCGTTTTTGCAACGGAAACCGAAGCACCGGATGATGATAAAAATCCGGAAGAAGAAGGCATTTTACCTCTTTTTGAAAAAGGGGAAAATGGTCCTCATGAGCCTGCCCTGACTGAAAAATGGACGCAACCACCGAAATATTATACGGAAGCGACTTTACTTCGGACCATGGAAACTGCCGGAAAACTGGTTGACAACGATGAACTTCGTGATGTCATGAAGGAAAATGGAATAGGACGCCCGTCTACCCGTGCCGCTATTATAGAAACGTTGTTTAAACGAGATTATGTCCGGAAAGAAAAGAAAAATCTGTATGCTACTGATTTGGGTATCAATCTGATACATACGATTCGGAATGAACTTTTGAAATCTGCCGAATTAACCGGACTTTGGGAGAAAAAATTGCGGCGGATTGAAAGAGGTGAATATGAGGCAAAGGTTTTTATCGAAGAGCTGAAACAAATGTTGCAAGAAATCGTTGCTTTTGACTGATTTTAGTTATCGTCATAAAGATGATTTTACTTGACTTATTTATAACTGCGTTATTCCCGGATTTTTTTAGTTTTTGAATTTCGGTTAAGGCTTCCGGCGAAAATTCCAATTTGTAGTTCATAGACTATCGAACAATTTTTGTATTTACATAGGTTGTTTGTTTTAGTGCGATATTATTCTTATCTTTACTGTGTAATTAGTAACAATAAAGACAAGACAGCCATGCCGCCCAAGAAAAAGAAAATACAAGAAAGACATTGTTTACACACATTACACAAAAGATAATCATGAAGGATATAAAATTAGAGAGGTTGATGAAAAATTGGACAATAAATTAATTAAATTACATTACTTCAATCCGGGCAGTGAGGGGGCCGTCCTGAACGCTTCTCCATATTATACTTTGCCTGCCAATCCTGCAAAAATGCAACGTGATTTAGCCTGTCTTCCGGCGTGGTATGCAAGAGAAAATGATTTTGTTTTTATAGAAAATACTCTGAATGAGGAGTTTGATATTTTCAAGTCTTTATTCAAACTTCCGGATGTTGTAAGAAAAAATGATCCGGAGAAAGACCGGGAATCTTTTTCCGGTATGAAAGTTTCTCTCTGGGGAATATCTCCGCATAGTATTCATTTATTTGAACAATGGAGTAAAAAATACGGCCTGAATTTGGATATTCCCGCATGGAATGAGCAATATCGGTCGATGATCAGTCGTAGGACGGCGCAATTATGTTTGTCGGATCTGCTTGATAACATTCCTGAGTTATCCGGGAGTATTTTCCCCGCATTTTATTCTGACATTGAAACTATAGAGAATAAATTGAAAGAAAGTGAATTTTCAATGCTGATCAAGGCTCCATATTCTTCTTCCGGACGAGGATTGCTTTGGGTAAAAGATCCTATTGACCGGGCTTCAAAACAGGTTTTACAAGGAATGTTGAATAAGCAAACAGAAGTTTCTTTGGAAAAAGTCCTCAATAAACAAGTTGATTTTGCTATGTTATTTTATTCAAATCCGGACAAAAGTGTTGATTTTAAGGGATATTCTTTGTTTCAGACCGACAATAAGGGGAATTATAAAGGGAATTTTGTAGGCTCGCAGGACAAAATCGAATCCGTACTTTTTGAATCCATTGATAAGACTCTTTTTGAACAGGTAAAACAACGATTGATAAATTATTTCACACAGGAAGTTTCCGGTATTTATGAGGGTTGTATCTGTGTAGATATGATGTTGTATAAGGAAAATGACAAAATTTTACTACATCCCTGTCTGGAGATTAATTTCCGGCATACGATGGGTTGGTTGGCAATGGAATTGTACCGGAATCATTTTGCGGAAAGTGTTTCCGGAGATTTCCGGATTGAATTTCGGAAAAATGCTGTCGAATTATATGAAAAGCATTTACAAATGAAAAATTCGCATCCCTTGATTGCTGAAAAAAACAGGTATATATCAGGGTATTTACCTCTTTGCCCGGTTGATGAAAATACTAATTTTTCCGCCTTTATTTTAAACACGTAACTTTTTAGACACGGAGTTATTTCATGGAGAAAAATTAAAACTCTGTGTTACTCCGTGAAATAACTCCGTGTTTAAAATAACGAACAACGCCTTTGCCCGGAGGACATCCATATCAATAAAAATACTTTTTATATGTTAAATAACTTTCTCCCTATTCTTCTGAAAAGTTTTGCAATGAAATATTCCGAAATTGTTGATGAAGATATTCGCATGGGGGATGCTGTCGGGGATATGGATTGATGCGGAAAAACACTTGACTTTATCCATGCCGGAAGGCATTGATTTCAGGAAAGATCCATTGGATTGAATTTTTTCTTTTTCAAAGATGATGGTGTCTTCACAAAGTACATAACATAAGAGTTCCGGTTTCATTCCTTTGTCAAGTCCAAGGATATCGAATGTAATTTCCAGGTTGTCTCCGCGATTCCATTCAAAAGAATCAACTTTAAGAGAAATTGAGTTCTGGAGTTGTGATGCGGCCTGCAGGAAGAAACCAGGTTCTCCTTCGAATATATTTACCCGGTTTAATTTCGCCAGTAAACGGGCTTCTTCATCGATTTTTTTCTGCAATAAATCCATACCGGCGACATAACGTTTATTTACCCGGTCGCATATTTTAAAATAGGTTTCCATGTGAGCATTATACCACACCAGTGAGGTGTCGAATTCCTGTCGCGTGATCTTATGTTTTTTGAAAATGGAATTCAATAATTCCTGTTTTTTTTCATTGTTGTGGCCGAAAATTTGATGATTATCATTTATTTCCGCTTCGGCGAGATTCACGTCATACATAATATCCGCCATTTTTTTATCGGACAATACCCACGAGGGACGGTTGCTACAGGCAGATAAAAAAAGGATAAGAAACAAATTGAAAATATAAAAATGACCGGTCTTCAATTTCAATGACTTTCTTTTAAAAACTTGATGAGAATGATTTTCTGTAAAACAGGAATAAAGCGGCTATTCCCACACTGATAGAAGCATCTGCTATATTGAAAATATAGCTGAAAAAGACGAAAGGGCTTCCTCCGACTTTCGGCACCCATTGAGGCCAGGTCGTTTCAAACAAAGGAAAATAGAACATGTCTACTACCTGCCCGTGTAGCCAGGTTTGATACCCGCCTTCCGGAGGGAAAAGGCTTGCTATCTGATACGGAGTACTTTCGCTGAAAATTTTTCCGTAGAAAACACAATCGACGATATTACCGATGGCTCCGACAAAAATCAATGCGACACAGATAATGTATCCTAATTTGTGTCCCTTTTTTACTAAAGTGTACAGGTAATATGCAATCATGACCGATGCAATGATCCGGAACATGGAAAGAAAAAACTTGTTCATAAACTGTATCCCCATAGCCATCCCGTCGTTTTCAACAAACCGGATATAAAACCAACCGGTTATCTCAAACCTTTGGTCGATCGTCATATGAGTTTTTACCCAGATTTTTAATGTCTGGTCGGCAACCAGGATCAACAGGATGACCGCAACAGCCCAAAAACCTTTAGAAAATTTCATTTATTTCTGACTCATTTTAGCTTCGATACTCAATGTGGCGTGAGGTACGGCGCGCAACCTTTCCTTTGGGATCAGTTTGCCGGTTTCACGACAGATCCCATAAGTTTTGTTTTCAATACGAACCAATGCGGCCTGAAGGCTTTGAATGAATTTCATCTGACGTTGTGCCAACCTTCCGGCTTCTTCTTTAGATAAAGTTGCGGCTCCTTCTTCCAAGACCTTGAATGTAGGAGAGGTATCTGTTACATCATTTCCATCGGAATTCATTATAGTAGCTTTCAGCAATTCGTAATCTCTCTTTGCTGCTTCTAATTTTT
Source organism: Dysgonamonadaceae bacterium (assembly GCA_031267385.1). Lineage (GTDB taxonomy): Bacteria > Bacteroidota > Bacteroidia > Bacteroidales > Azobacteroidaceae > BNXB01. The sequence goes on from JAIRZF010000109.1 coordinate 3,875, forward strand.
CCAAAATAATTGCCCGGAATTCTTCTAACTCGGCATCTGAATATCTAGTTTTTTCGCTCATGGCAGTCCTCCTTTTCTATGTTTTGGGTTACATAAAGTTATCCAAAAGTAGTATAATTATTCTGATTTACAAATTATCTCCTGTTTTTTCGATTTTAACGAGTAATTTCATGTCGTCAAGATCCAGCTCTATCCCTTCTGTCAGGCGGTCTATTATAACATCGTTCGCTAATACTTGGTTCGCAATATATTCCTTAAATTCGCTAACCGCTTCATTGATACGCTCATCCGGTTGTAGAGTCACCCGGATCTTATCCGTTATTTCATATCCGCTCGATTTCCGGATATTCTGGATGCGGTTGACTAATTCGCGGGCAATACCTTCTTTCCTGAGTTCTTCGGTTACGGTAATGTCGAGGGCAACAGTCAGTTTCCCTTCATTGGCAACCAACCATCCGGGAATATCTTCCGAAATGATCTCCACATCGTCGATCCGTATTTCGGCAGTTTGTCCTGAGACAGAAATGATAAGTTTACCTTCTTTTTCCAATTGGGAAATGGACTGTTGAGGCAATTCGCCGATTGAAACCGCCAGGTCTTTCATTATTTTCCCGTAACGGGGGCCTAGTTTTTTGAAATCAGGTTTGATTTTCTTGACTAAAATACCGCTTGAATCGTCCAGATAGTTGATCTCTTTGATGTTTACCTCATTTAAGATCAGGTTTTGAACGGCTTCAATAGCTTGTTTTTGATGTGCATCCAACACGGGAACCATGATTGAAGATAATGGCTGGCGTACCTTGATGTTCACTTTACGACGCAAGGCCAATACCATTGATGATATGTCCTGGGCAATTTGCATGCGTTCTTCCAGATCCTTATCAATCAGGGTTTCGTTTACATCCGGGAAGTTCGCCAGGTGTATTGAGATTGCATTGCCTCTTCCGGTTGCTTTTGTCAGATCGGAGTACAAGCGATCCGGGTAAAACGGCGCAATTGGAGCCATCAAGCGGGCAACAGTTTCCAGACAGGTATAGAGGGTCTGGTAGGCGGACAGTTTATCTGCATCCATTGCGCCGCCCCAGAAACGTTTCCTGTTGAGGCGCACGTACCAGTTGCTCAGGTTGTCGTTCACAAAATCAGTGATTGCCCGTCCCGCGCGGGTCGGTTCGTACGTTTCGTAGAATTCGTCCACTTCTTTTATCAAAGTATTAAGCAGGGAAAGTATCCAACGGTCGATTTCCGGACGTTCGTTGTATGGAATTTCCGCTTCCTTGTATTCAAACCCGTCGACATTGGCGTACAGGGCGAAGAAAGAGTAGGTGTTGTAAAGCGTTCCGAAGAATTTACGACGGGCTTCTTCTACTCCTTCGACATCAAACTTCAGGTTATCCCAGGGAGATGCATTCGTGATCATGTACCAGCGTAAAGGGTCAGATCCGTGTTTTTCGATGGTTTCGAACGGGTCTACCGCATTTCCAAGGCGTTTCGACATTTTATTTCCATTCTTATCCAGGACTAATCCGTTGGAAATAACCGCTTTGAAAGATATGTTGTCGAAGATCATGGTCGCAATGGCATGTAGTGTAAAGAACCATCCACGGGTCTGGTCGACGCCTTCGGCGATAAAGTCGGCCGGAAAGATCAAATTTTTGTCCAGGACTTCCTTGTTTTCAAAAGGATAGTGTACCTGGGCATAAGGCATTGCACCCGAATCAAACCACACATCGATCAGGTCGAGTTCCCGTTTCATCGGTTTGCCGCTGTCGGAAACCAGGATGATGTGATCTACAAACGGACGGTGCAGATCAATATTTTTAACGGCATAGTTTTCAGCAGTATATTCTCCGGGTTTGAAGTCCGGGAATGGATTTTTATCCATTATTCCCATTTCAACCGATTTATTTATTTCCGTCATTAATTCTTCGACGGATCCGATGCATTTTTCTTCCGTTCCGTCTTCCGTTCTCCAGATCGGAAGAGGGGTTCCCCAATAACGACTACGGCTGAGATTCCAGTCTTGCAGGTTTTCCAGCCATTTGCCGAAACGCCCGGTTCCGGTGGATTGAGGTTTCCAGTTAATGGTCTCATTGAGTTCCATCATGCGTTCGCGGCAAGCCGTTGTTCGGATGAACCAACTATCGAGCGGGTAATACAATACGGGTTTGTCCGTTCTCCAGCAATGAGGATAAGTGTGGACATATTTTTCAATTTTGAAAGCTCTGTTCTGCTGTTTCAGCATGACACAGAGGTCAATGTCCAGGGTAGGATCATTTTCCGTCAGGCTGTTGTCGTATGCATTCTTGACAAATCTTCCTGCAAATTCGGCATATAGCGGTTCATTGACGTTATTTTTCAGAAAATCGTCGTCAAGATCATTTCCGTCAAAATATTTCCCCGTCAGGTCTACCATCGGGCGACGGTTGCCATCTTTGTCTATCATCATCAAAGGAGGTACTCCATTGACTTTAGCGACACGGTCGTCGTCCGCACCGAAAGTAGGAGCGATATGCACAATTCCCGTACCATCTTCCGTTGTCACAAAATCTCCTGTGATTACGCGGAAAGCTCCCGTTCCGGGATTGACCCAAGGAATAAGTTGTTCATATTCCATTCCGGCCAGTTCGGCGCCTTTCCATGAACCTACGATCTTAAACGGGATCAATTTATCTCCCGGTTTATATTCTTCCGGATTTAGTTCCACTGCTTTCTCGTTGAAATGAGAGAAAACCAGATCCCTGGCGATTACGGCTGTCATCGGTTTACCCGTATACGGATTGAACGATTGAACTGCAACGTAGTCGATGTTAGCTCCAACGCAAAGGGCTGTATTTGAGGGCAGTGTCCAGGGTGTAGTGGTCCAGGCAAGGAAGAATGCCTCTCCAAACCGGTTCATTTCCGGTTTCGGATTCAGTATCTTGAATTGAGCGGTACAGGTTGTGTCTTTTTCATCGCGGTAACAACCCGGTTGGTTCAGTTCATGAGTACTCAAACCTGTTCCTGCAGCCGGAGAATAGGGCTGGATAGTATAACCTTTGTAGAGCAGATTTTTCTTATATAATTCTTTGAGCAACCACCAGAGGGTTTCGATATAACGATTATCGTAAGTGATATACGGGTCTTTCATATCTACCCAGTAGCCCATTTTACGGGTAAGGTCTTCCCATTCGCGGGTATATTTCATTACATCTTCGCGACAGGCGGCATTGTATTCTTCGACAGAGATCTTTTTCCCGATATCTTCTTTGGTAATTCCTAAAGATTTTTCAACGCTGAGTTCTACCGGGAGGCCATGAGTATCCCATCCGGCTTTCCTGTTCACGAGAAATCCTTTCATCGTTTTGTAACGGCAAAAAATATCCTTAATTGAACGGGCAATTACGTGGTGAATTCCCGGCATTCCATTTGCAGAAGGAGGCCCTTCGTAAAATACGAAAGAAGGAGCGCCTTCCCTGATTTCCAAACTTTTCCGGAAAACATCGTTATCATCCCAGCGTTTCAGAACTTCCTTGTTGATTTCTGAAAGGTTAAACCGGTTGTACTCAGTGAATTTCTTGCTCATAAACACGTTAACTATTCTATATGATGATTGAATTTCAAAAAACAGGCACAAAGGTAATGAATTAAGTTGTAAGTTGTATGTTTTTAGCTCATACGTTTATGTTTTGTATTGCATAAGCAAACAGATGAAGTACAACGTGTAACTAATTGTATTACATTTGCAATGTAATCTATAACATGAAAATTATGTACGTATGAAAGAAAAAATTGTACTGATCACGGGAGCGACAAGCGGAATAGGAGAAGCTTGCGCTCTCAAGTTTGCAGCAAACGGCGCCAAGCTGATATTGAATGGAAGAAATCCGGAAAAATTACAGGAAATAAAACACAAACTGGAAACCCGTTATGGAATAGAGATCTTCCCTTCGGTTTTTGACGTCAGGGATAAAAATGCCGTAAAGCAAGCTGTTGATTCATTGCCTGTAAAATGGCAGGCGATCGACATCCTGATAAATAATGCAGGTTTGGTTATTGGCGTAGAGAAAGAATTTGAAGGTGAACCGGAGGAATGGGACATTGTAATAGATACCAACATCAAAGGATTGCTTACCGTGACTCGTCTGGTTGTTCCGGGAATGGTAAAAAGAGGGCGTGGGCATATCATAAATATCGGTTCTATTGCCGGAGAGGCGGCATATCCGGGAGGGAGTGTTTATTGTGCGACCAAAGCGGCTGTTAAAATGCTTAGTGACGGTTTGCGCATTGATCTGGTTGATACGCCTCTGCGTGTGACCAATATTAAACCGGGTCTTGTAGAAACAAATTTTAGCGTTACCCGTTTCAGGGGAGATAAATCGAAAGCAGACGCCGTTTATTCCGGTATTCTTCCGCTCACCGGAAAAGATATAGCGGAAACCGTTTATTTTACGGCCACAGCGCCTGAGCATATTCAGATTGCAGAAGTACTGGTGATGCCGACACACCAGGCTACGGCTACCATTACTTACCGGAACCCCGGTAGCTGAAGCCGGGTAGTTACGCAGGATCAAACCGGTGTGAAAAAAAGTTAAAGTTTTCAAAATCGTCATTGTCTAAGAAATTAGTCGTATATTTGCATTGACAATGTAACAGGTATGATTATGATGCAATTAACAAAAGCTGAGGAGCAGGTAATGCAGATCCTTTGGGATCTTGACAAAGGAACGGTACAGGAGGTACGTGAAAAATTTGAAAATCCCAGACCTGCGCGTACGACTGTCGCCACTGTTTTAACTATTTTAGAGAACAAGGGGTTTGCAACTCATATCACCAATGGGCGGGCGAATACTTATTTTCCCACAGTTGCAAAAGAGACTTATTCCAAAACGCAGTTGTTTGGAATAATGAAGAACTATTTCAATGATTCGTTTGCTTCAATGGCTTCTTTTTTCGTTAAAGAAAATAATTTATCGATAGAGGAACTCGATGAATTGATTGAGAGTACAAAAGAGGAGTTAAGGAAAGAGCAGGAAAATAACCGGAAATAATGCAATTATGAGAGAAATTATCATCTATCTTCTGAAATCAGGTTTATGGATCGGTCTTTTTGGACTAATCTATTGGCTCTTTTTACGTAAAGAAACGTTCTATAAATTCAATCGTTTTTTTCTGCTTTTCGGATTGTTCGCTTCGTTTTTATTGCCTTTCTGCGTTTATAAATATACGATAAGGCTGGATATTCCACCGTTTTCAACTATTCCTGCGGAATCGGTCGCCGTAATTCCGGAAAGTTCAGTCCCGGTGATTTTTCCGTGGATGATCCTTTTGACTTTACACGTTGCCGGCGCCCTGTTTTTATTGTTCAGGCATCTGAATGGCGCCTTGAAATTGAAGAGACTTATTGTCCGCAATGGATTTCAGAGGGAGAAAGGCACGAAAATCATTCATGTTCAGGGTGTGAATGTTACGTTTTCTATTTTTAATTACATTTTTACGGATTCATTCTCAAATATCTCCGAAATAGAAAGGAAAATGATCTACGAGCATGAACGGGCGCATATCGACCAATGCCATTGGGTTGATTTGATCATTGTTCATGCTGTTTGTGTGTTTCAATGGTTCAATCCGGTTGTTTGGATATACCTGAATTCCATCAAACAAAATCACGAATTCCTGGCGGATCAGGAAGTCCTGAGGAAAGGGAATTCTCCGGCTGTTTACCGTGCCGCATTGATCAATTACACATTAAAAACTCCGGTTTTTGCTTTTGCGAATGCGTTTGCCCAGCACAACAAGTTCAAAAGAATTGACATGATGAAAAAAAATGCCTCTAATCCGGTGAAAAAGGGGATTGTACTCTTGTTAGCGCCGGCTCTGGCTGCTTTTTTGTGGTTTTTTGCAGAACCTGAATATGTTTTTGCAGGAACTGAAAAAGATCACGTTGTGAATTTTAAAATCACAGTCGTTGATTATAGTGAAATGGGAGACAGTCTTGAAAGTGGAACTCAGGTGTCGGATCCATTGATCTTAGTTGATGGAGAGGAATTTATGCCGGAAATAAAGTCGATTGAAGCGGATGACATAGAGTCAGTTTCAGTCATTAAGGATACTTCGGCTTTGTCCCCTTATGGTACGCGAGGGGCAAACGGCGTTTTACTTATAACCACAAAAAAAAGAGCGAAATCGCTGCCTCCAACGAATTCAACTGTCGGTACGTTATTGAAAATTAATGATATACCATTAGATTCGGTGCAGCTAGATACGGAAGTGGCAGTCAGGGAGAAGCTGGAAATAAAAAGTAAAAATGACTTTGGTGAAGTGCTGGTTATCCTGAACGGAGTTGAATACGATGGTAAGGATCTTTGGAAAATTAATGTGGATAGTATAGAATCAATATCCATATTAAAGGAGGACGCTGTTACAGTTAAATATGGAGAAAAAGCGAAGAATGGAGTCCTGATAATAACTACAAAAGTGACACCTCACGACAAATAAAAGATAACTACTTAAATATCCCCTTTTTTTTGGATGTTTTTCATGAAAAATCCAAAGAAAAGGGGAGTTTTATTTTTATATAAATCCCGTAATTTTGTCGGATTGTAGTGTCTCAAAAAATTAAAATTAAATTCTTATGAAGAAAGTAGGTGTCTTTTATGGTTCTTCGACCGGGAATACTCAATCTGTCGCAGAAACAATTGTCGCAAAATTAGGGATTGATAAATCAAATCTGTTTGATGTAAGTAACACTTCTGTCGATAAATTTGCAGAATATGATGTTCTCATACTTGGTTCCTCAACCTGGGGTGTCGGTGATTTGCAGGACGATTGGGAAGGATTGGCTTCTCAACTGGGTAAATCGGATTTGTCGGGTAAAATTGTTGCCGTGTTTGGTGTGGGAGATTCATCGTCGTATCCGGATACATTCTGCGATGCTGTCGGGATATTGGCGGAAGAAGCGGAAAAAGCAGGCGCTACATTGGTTGGAAGCGTCGACTCCGCAGGTTATTCTTTTGATGATTCCAGGGCTTTGAGTGATGGCGAATTCCGTGGACTGGTTTTGGATATTGATAACGAGGACGATCAGACGGCAAAACGTGTTGCCGGCTGGATCGAAAAAATCAAGTCGGAAGCGGGTATTTAATTTGTCGAAATTTTTGTTAAACATTTTGTCAGGATAATGCATTAGTATTATATTTGTAAGTTAAGACAACCAATTATAAGACTGATGCATTATGTTTTTTAAACGATTTTTGTTATGCGCTATGGCGCTTTGTGGCAGTTTAACCCATTTGATAAATGCCCAAAGTCAGATTCAGAGAATTACGGTTACTTTGTGGTACGAATCTTCGTGGAATGAGGTTGATAAGGCTGAAAAGGCCTCTCTTCCTCAAACAGCGGCAGAAAATGTCGAGAAAATATACCGGCAGGCGCTTGTGGAGAAAAATAGTCCGGAATTAATCAAAACATTACTTTATAAGCTTAAATATGGGCTTGTGGTCGATAAAGATCGCGCCCCTCAGCTGTTTTCGGAAATCGAACAACATACGGAAAATGCCGGGGATGTGGTGGAACAAAGTATGCTTTATTCTGTGTTGTCCCAGCTATATTATCAATATTATCAGTCTCAATTGTACAATATAAACCGGAGGACGGCGCTCGCCGGCTATGTTCCTGAAGATATCCGTGAGTGGACGACCAGTAATTTTATGCAAAGAATTGCGGAATATGTAGATCTGTCTTTGCAGGCAGAAAAGAAATTACAAGCTGTCGATGTACTGAAATATGAAAAAATACTGGTGACAGGTGAAGCTTCCCGGGATCTTCGTCCGACTGTTTATGATTTTCTTGCAAATGAAGGAATTGCTGTTTTAACAGCGCTTTCAAATCCCGATTCCGATTCCGATTGGTTTTTTTCTCAACGTAAATTTTCCGACAATACCTGTTTTGCGTTGGCTACGGATTTTGTCAGGATGTCGCTTGAGGCCGGGACAGACGATTTAACCGTTCAAATTTTAAAAATATATCAAAATTTATTGTCTTTCCGTTTGGAACAGAAAAAAACAGATGCTTTACTCCAGGTCGATTTGGACCGGTTGGAATTTGTGTCGTCCCGAATGGGTTATCAGAAAAAAAATGATTCTTATATTTCAGCGCTCGAAAATCTTGAAAAACAGTACGAAGGACAGGGCGTTTGTGTGGAAATCTTGTTTAAAAAGGCTTCTTGTTATCTTGAAATGAGAAATTCCGATGGTGGAGTTATTTCGCCTGATCCTGAAAACAGAGAAGTAAAACCCGATGAAAATCTGATCAATGCTTATCAAATATGCAACGACGGTATCCGGAAATATCCTGGCTACAAGAGAATAGGGCTTCTTGTTAATTTGAAGAACGGATTAACACAGGCTCGTGTGCGTGTAAGTACAGAAAATAATATCTATCCCGGAAAATCGCTTAAGTTATCGGTCAATTATCAAAATGTGAATAAATTGACAGTCGGAATTTATCGGATGAACATTCCGGCGACGGCTTATGAAAATGTCTGGGATATGTCGGATAAATACCGTGAAGCAGGAACTCTGATCGATACGAAGACATTTTCCTTGAAAAATGAATTTCCATATTTGAGTTCGGATACGACACTTGAGATCCCAATGAAAGATTTGGGTGGATATGAATATGTAATTTATGCTGACGATAACAAGGACGAGATCGCAAACAACTATTTTTCCGTGTCCCGGTTGACGTCCGTTGCCCGTTCGTATGATAATAAGTATGAATTTCTGGTGGTCGACCGGATGAGCGGGAAACCGCTGGAAGGCGCTAAAGTGAACCTGTTTAAGAGGAATAGAGATAAAAATGAATTGCAAACTTCGGTTGTTGCAGGAAAAGACGGTTTGATTGTCGTCCCTTTTGATGAAAAAAACCGGATGGATTTTTACAGTGTTGTTTTAGGAAATGATACGGCTTTGATGTTTTCTTCCGTTCCGTGGAGCAGCCGGTACCGTATTGATACCAATTCGATACCGCGTCTGAATATTTTAACGGATCGTAGTATTTACCGTCCCGGCCAAACCGTTTATTTCAAGGGAATTGCCTATTCTTTGCAAAAAGATTCGGCTCAAATTTCTGCAAATCAGGAATACACATTATTCCTGAGGGATCCGAACGGACAGGAAATTGCTTCTAAGACTTTGCATACCAATGAAATGGGATCTTTCTCCGGAGAATTTATCCTGCCTTATGGCTCGGTGAACGGAGGTTTTTCTATTTCTACGAGCGCCTATACCGGGAGCGCCTCTTTTCAGGTAGAAGAGTACAAGCGTCCGGCTTTTGATATCACATTCGAGCCGGTAAAAGAAACTTACGGTTTTGGAGATGAAATAAAACTAAGAGGAGAAACATGTACATTTTCGGGAGTTAATCTTCAAAATACAAAAGTAAAATACCGGATTGTACAACGTTACAATTGGATATGGGGTTGGGGTAGAGGAAGTGAGAACCAGATTGCCGGGGGCGTCGTGCAGACAGATAGTGAAGGGAAATTTGAACTGACGTTTTTGGCTGAAAAAGAGGCTGATGATCAATGGGTGAAACGTCTTTCTTACCTTTATCAGGTTGAAGTTTCGGTGACGGACGAAAGGGGCGAAACGCAGCAGAGTTCAATAGTCGTTCCGGTAGGCACTCTTTCCATGCAGTTGACTGTGCCCGCATTGGACGTTCCGGTCGATAAAAATGATCTGCCTGAGTTTATCGTTTATTCTAAAAACCTGAATGAACAGTTGGTCGATTGCAAAGGAAGCTATGAAATTTACAGCCTGAAAGAGGAACAGTCGTTGGATAAACAGAAGGAAACAGGAGATTTGAAGACGGATCAATTGATCGCTTCGGGAGAATTCATTTCAGGAGAAAAAATGAACCTTGATATTTTGAAAAAAACACAATCGGGACGTTACCGGATGATTATCAAGGCAAATGATGATAAAACCCGTGAAATATCGGAAGAAATTTTCTTTCTGCTTTATTCGAGAAACGATAAACGGCCTCCGGCTACCATGTATGAGTGGTTTTTATCCCCGAAATTGGAATGTCGGATAGGAGAAACTACCGATATTATTTACGGATCTTCCGCCGGGAACGTTTATGTGTTGTATGATATTTTTAAAGAGGATAAAAAAATTGAAAGTTCACGTTTTGAACTCAATGACAATATAAAAAAGATACCGGTCACGTTCAAAAAATCGTATGGCGACGGCATTGTCGCTTCATTGACTTTTGTAAAAGATGGAAATTTGTTTTCACGGGTTTTCCCGATCAGAAAGGCAAAACCTAAAAAAGATCTGGAACTGAAAATGGAAGTATTTCGGGATAAATTGGTTCCGGGACAAAAAGAGGAATGGAAAATTTCCGTTAAGGATGCTGATAAGAAATCTGTTGATGGTGAAGTGCTCGCATCGATGTATGATGCCTCCCTGGATAAGCTTTATGCCCATAGTTGGCGTTTTTATCCGAAGATGGATGTCGGTTTGTATTATTCGTATTTTAATGTAGGAACGGATTTCGGGACAAACAGCGGGCATATTCATTTTGAGATGGACTCAAAAAATATTCCGGCATTTTCTTTTGATACGTTCAATTGGTTCGGATTGAACATGCATGGACAAACGCTTTTAAGAGCCGGATCCATGCAACCAGTGTTGGGTTTTGCTGCCGTTGAAAGGTCGGCAAATGTTTTGTCGGAGATCGATCAGGCAGACCTCGTTGTAAGAAAATTGTCCAAAACAAACGCTAATAAATTGGAGACTTTGTCCGAAGCGCAGGATGTTACTGCCGGAGAGGAAGTCGTGGAGGAACCCGTTCAAATTCGCCGGAACTTCAATGAGACTGCGTTTTTTTATCCGCAATTACGGACGAATGTCGCCGGGGAAACGTTGATTTCATTCACTGTGCCGGAAAGTAATACCACTTGGAAATTGATGGCTCTTGCACATACTAAAGATCTGAAATTCGGTCAATTAATAGAAAAAACCGTTAGCCGGAAAAAATTGATGGTCAGCCCGAATATGCCCCGGTTTATGCGTCACGGAGATCAAACAACGTTGACTACTGCTATTTCTAATCTTTCGGATGAAACCCTTTCGGGAAAAGTGTCGCTTTCATTTTTTGATCCGGTGACAGAAAAAGAAACAATTGTTATTTCCAATGCACAGAAAGATTTTTCTGTAGAAGCAGGTAAAACTACAACGGCCGGTTGGACTTTTGAAGCGCCTGCAGGCATAGACCTCACCGCTTGTAAAATTGTTGCGACGACGAATGGTTTCAGTGATGGAGAGCAACATTTGCTGCCTGTATTGCCGAACCGGATGTTGGTGACGGAAAGTTTGCCGTTGTATATTTCCGGAAAAGGAAACCGGCAATTTACCATGAGTAAACCGGTAAATGACAAATCCGCTTCTTTGAAAAATCATCGACTGACACTTGAATTTTCAAGTAATCCCGTATGGTATGCGATACAGGCGCTTCCGGCAATGACTACTCCTGCAAGTGATGATGTTATTTCTTGGTTTGCTGCTTATTATGCCAATAATCTGGCTGTGAAAATTGCAAACGGTACGCCGGCGATCAAACGGGTAATCGATGCCTGGACAAAACAGGGAGGAACAAAAGAGAGTTTGCTATCCAATTTGGAGAAGAACAAGGAGCTAAAAGCGGTATTGCTTGAGGAAACACCCTGGTTGATGGAAGGTAAGAATGAGACGGAACAGAAACAACGCCTGAGTTTATTGTTTGATGTGAATCGCTCGGCGAATCTGAACCGGGACGCTGTTTCCAAATTGAGGGAACTTCAGAAAGAAGATGGAGGATGGGCTTGGTTCAAGGGAATGAATTCAAGTGTCTCCATAAGCCAATGGTTACTCTATGGAATGGCTCAACTTGTAGAAAAACAGGCTGATACGCCGGATTCCGAGATCGTGAATATGCAGAAAGAAGCCATCGGTTTTATTGATTTTCAGTTTGTAAAACATTTTGAGGATCTGAAAAAATACGACAAGAACTGGGAAAAGAAAAATACAATTTCAGTTTACGAGGCTGAATACTTGCTGGTGAGAAGTTTATATCCCGAATTATCGAAAGAGGAAAAAGTTGCCGGAGCTTATGACTTTTATAGCCGGATTGCATCGACGAACTGGGCTAAATGTCCCGATCTTTACGGCAGGGCGATCATTGCTTTGTTTTTGCAACAAACAGGAGCGCAGGAAACCGCTAAGGCTGTTGTAAATTCCTTGCGTCAGCATGCACTACAAACAGAAGAGTTGGGTATGTATTGGCCTAATAATGAAACCCAGGCATTCATGTCCCAAAGCGTTACGGCGGTACATACGTTTATCATGGAAGCTTTCCGGAAAACCGGAGCATCCGAAAAGGAAATGAATGAGATGAAATTGTGGCTGTTGAAACAAAAACAGACTCAGCAATGGGAGAGTACGCCTGCTACGGTAAATGCAGTGTCGGTTTTGGCGCAAAATGGAAGCAACCGGCTGGAAACCGGCGAACAAGCCCGGATTTCTCTTGGAAAAACAATTCTGAAACCGGATGCGGAGGAATCCGGAACGGGTTATGTTAAGCAAATCTTTGAATCACAGGAGATTACTTCGGATATGATGCATGTTTCCATTTCAAAACCGGATCAGGGTCCTGCATGGGGCGCTTTGTATTGGCAATATTTTGAGGATTTGGACAAAATCACGAAATCGAAAACCGGATTGAATGTTGAAAAATTGCTTTTCAAAGAGGTTATTTCAGGTTCGGGAAAAACGTTGGCGCCGATAACGGAAAACAATGCATTGAACGTTGGCGATAAAGTGGTAGTGCGACTTACTGTCCGTAGTGACCGGGATATGGAATATGTACTGTTGAAAGATATGCGTGCAGCCTGTTTTGAGCCTTTAGAACAAGTTTCCGGCATCCGTTGGAAAGAGCAGAACATCTATTATCAGACGTCGAAAGATGCATCGACGAATTTTTATTTCCATAATCTTTCGAAAGGAACCTATGTATTTGAATATCAGGTCTATGTAACGAGGACAGGAGAGTATTCCAACGGAATTACGACTATTCAGAGTCTGTATGCTCCGGAGTTTGTTTCAAATACGGAAGGCCTGAGAGTTGTTGTGAGAAATTGATGAGTTCTACTTGAATCTAAAGCGATATTTGAGGCGATCAAATTATAACTCTGTGGTTCTCTGTGACCCTCTGTGTGACAAATTACACAGAGTTACACAGAGGAAATACAGAGATATGAAAAATCCTTGCGGATTTAAGGGAAACTGAAAATTACTTCATTATACCGGATTCCGCATCACTATTATTGACTTTTTTATTAGAAGTATTATAATCTCGTCCAAAAGAAAAAAGATATGCTAATCTGAGACTAAATACATTCCCGTTATCTCCGAAATTAATTGTTTTTAATTGATAAGTTTGTTTAGATTTTGTTTCAAATTGATTTTTGAGAGAACTGAAAAAAGGATTCCATGCACTTATTCCGATAAGCCATTGTTTTTTCATTATGTATTGTAATTGCATTGAGATGTCCGGTGCATAGTAAAAAAAAGTTTCTCCAAAAAGTTCTTTCGTTTTTGTTTTGAAACTACTTGAGAATGAAAAATTTTTATAAAAAGCGCCAATATTTGCAAAGCCATAGTACGATACTAATTGATTGCTATATTCAAGCCCGTTACTGTGGTGCGATAAAATTCCTCCCCCGACCGAAAAGCGGAGTATATTCCAAAGCGTCCCGACCGAAATTTGCGATTCGACTTTCAGTTGATTCCAATTCTTTTGGTTCATCGAAGTTCTTATTAATTTATCCGAATCATAATAGTAATTATCCATGATAGGATTTTTCCTGTACTGATAATTAAATTCGGTGCTAAATCCTATTATTTTTTTGTTAAAAATATACGTTAAAGCATTTATATAATAGAAATAAGGTTTTAGATCAGGATTTCCTTTGGCGACCTGAATGTTGTCTAAAAATCTCTCTATATCACTGAGTTGTGCAAGATTAGGATTTTGGTTTAATACTCTAAATCGATTTGTAATTGTATTATTATCATTTATTATGTATTTCAGCGAAAGAGATGGCCGAAAATTGTAATAATTATACTTTTCCCGTTCTTCACTGAAATAGGAGTGATTCAAACCGATTCCAACACTGAAATTGAGATTTGATATTTTGGATGAAAATTCACTGAACAAATAGGTATTTGCCTGATTCATATCAGTTTTTGCGTCAATATTTCCACTATAAATATTATTGGAATAAGCTTGTAAGTGCTGAACTCCGGCGCTTAATTTGCTGTTTTCACTTAATTGATTAGAATAAATACTTTCGAAAATTGCGGAACGCTTCTTCCCTTTTACAAATATCTGATAATCTGTAACTTTCTTCTCATTTTCATTTTGGGAAAAATGGGACTTATTTTTTTCATTCCATAATGTTCCGACAATATCAAAAATAATTTCTTGTGTATTGTTTATTTTTTTTTGATAATAAATATCTAAAACAGGCCTATTGTATATATTCGAAGATTCATTTTTTGTAAATAAAACATTATTGTTTGAATTGTTATATTCATTCCAAGCTCTATTATCCGAATGATGGGGTAAAAATTCACCTTTAAATAAAATATTAAATACATAATTATTTTGAGATTGTAAATGATAAGAGGCCGATATTACATGTTGTGTATAACTATAAGGTTGGTTTATTCCCTGTTGGTCTCGTTCATATACCGTACCGTTGGGATAATAAAATAATTCATTCCCATCTTGTCTACATTGATCATAATCGCGATTACCAATAAAATAGTTAAGCGAAAATTCGGAAGATTTAGTATTAAATGCAGTATTTATTGCATTATTTGATAAGCCTGTGGTTATGGCATTTGATAGATCTGCATACAAACCACCTCCTGATTCAGAGTGGATAGTAACATAATTAATAACAGCTTCTACACCTTCTCCACCGTATGCTCCCGAAGGAGAATCATGGTATTCTACTCTCAATATTTTATCTGGGCGCAACGCCATCACATTTTTAACATCAGCTCTTATATTATTAATTCGTAATTGAATAGCCCCGCCATTTATTTTTTGTATATTCATTTCTATCGGATTAACATATATCCCTCTGATTGCTAAATTATTTAATAATTCAATACCGTTGTGCGAAATGCGCTTTTGAAATTGAGTCGGTAAATAGGTTTCACTATTCGGTTTTTGTATGATTTGTTTTCCCTCTATAACGAGTTCTTCCATCTCAATCGCAGAGGAGGCTAATGTTAAAATCCCCAAGTCAATTTTACCTTGTGTTCTTTGAATAGGAATAGATAAGGGTTCAAGACCTAAACCTGATATGTTTAATGTATATCTCCCAACAGGTAAATCCTTAATACTAAATTGGCCTTTATCGTCTGAAAGGGTATTTCCCACATGCAAAGTACTACTGTCAATGGCGCTGATATAAGCTGCGTCAACCGGACGGTTATCAGAAGTAATGACTTGTCCGTTAATCTCCATTTGAGAAAATGCCGTTACAATATTATGGCATAAAACGATAATTAACAATAGTTTTTTCATGATGATATTATTTTTTTATTGAGGTAATTTCATTTTTCTTTTATCTTTTTCGTGATGCAAATGTAAATCTGAAATTTCATTCCCTAAAACGGATTTTTGCGTCTGCAATTTTAAAATATTGCGATGTTTCGTGGAAAATCATCGTTTATAATTTTATTTTACGGATTATTCATAAAATTGAATGTGTGATTTTTTATTTTACGGATTTTTACTAAAAAAAAGTCGCTATTTAATGATTATTGCAAATAAAACATCTATTTTTGTATATATAGAAACAAAATCATGAATACACAAAAAAAATTTTTTGAAACAGTGAAAAAAAACTTATCTTCCAATATGCGCCTGGCTGATGAAGTAAGTGATGTCTTAAACGTAAGTTCGGATTCTGTATATCGTAGAATTCGTGGGGAAAAAGAACTGACATTGAGTGAATTGTCTAAATTGTGCAGGCATTTTAATGTTTCGATGGATTCTGTAATTAACTATCAATCGAGTAATATATTGTTCAAATATACGCCATTGGATATGAGCAGTATGGATAATTATTATTCCTACATGACGGAATTGTCCGCTTTGATGGAAAATGTAGCAAAAGCCAAAGAAAAAGAAATCTATTTTATGGCAATGGACATTCCGGCGCCTCATTTCACTCCTTTTTTAGAATTAACGCTTTTTAAAATATATACATGGTTCAGAAGCATTAATAAACTGAACATTACTTATGAAAAATTTATTTCGCAGTTAGATATTCCCTTACTTACAGATATTTATGATAAAATTAACAATGCTTACAGCCAAAGTAACTACTCAGTTCTCCTTTCAAAAAAAATAGAGTTTTAAATACTAAATATCCACCTTTTTCGTTATAGTAAAATAGCATATAGATTGCAAGAATCAATAATAATTTGAAAGATATA
>JAIRZF010000134.1 GCA_031267385.1 Dysgonamonadaceae bacterium
GTGACCTGGAGAGTACCGGTGGTGCGTTTCTCATTGAACGCATTATTACCACCCGACATTGCACTGCTAACATTGAAAATATAGTCTGCCACTATGGTCGGATACAGCTGACCGGAGGATACGGTAGAGCCGTTGCCCTTGGCTACATTTCCGCAGGCGGTCTGCCCGCCTAATACGCCGGTGTAACGGATACCGGTCAATACGGTTTCACACTGAGGCTTATATTCTGCCGTAAATACCATTTGACGATCAGCGTCTGTTACGCCGCCACCTGCCAGATAACCGGGAAGCAATGCCGAAGATGCGAAAGTCACGGTACGATCTATGCCCAAATTACTGTTTGCCGTAAGCAGCGCAGTTTCCAAAGCTGAAGAAACAGCTACAGGTGGAGTTCCCAGCGGATATTCTATCCGTGCGGAACCACTTGTATAAAGTTGTCCGGCAGGAATGGTAACTTCTATTCGGGCGTCTTTTACCGAACCTTCACTCCCGCGGGAATCCAGCTTGGCCGTCAAAGTATAAGGCGTATTGAAAGTAAGGGTCGAAGTAGAAATCGAAACGCTACCGGATATTGCAGCCGGAGCCGCCGTTATACTCAATTCTTTGTTTGCGCCGACATGATCGTAGTCCGTCAGGTCTAGCGCTGAACCCGTAGACGGACTCCAAGCGGAATTGTCGAAGTCTGCTACCGTATAGATTTTTATCTTATCTGGTACCGAACAGTCGTTACTCCCTCCGTATGTGAAATTCAACTGATAGGAGACGATTCCGCTTGAAGCTATGGAATTCGATACTTTGAGCCAGCGACCGTCAAAACCTTCCCCTGAAATGACCGGAGTTCCGTCACCGCCGACGGCGCTTAAAAAAGCGCTCCCCGGAACGACATTTCCGGATACATACAGCCAAGTCTCACCTAGCGCCGTATTATTCGGATTACCTACCGAGACGACAGGTAAAGACAAATTGGGACCGACCGCAGACAGTGTTGTTGTCGCGCCTAGATTTAAAGTAATGGACTGACCGTTGTATATAAAATAAAAATTTTGACTCATAGAACCGGGATTACCGAATCTCTCATATGTCGTCTTTTCATTAACAGGAGAAGATCCCAAACTGGCTCCTTTAGTCGCCCTGAAAGTATAAGTAGGATACAACGTATAAGCTCCTTCCGGAAGCTTCAATTTTCCGGGAGTCAGAGGTGAAGAACCATTAAAATTTGAGTCGAAATAATCTTCCAGGTTAAGAACAAAAGTATTTCCTGTCCTGATAAAAGGAACATTTTCGGACGAAAGCCCGCCTCCTGTCACTACAACGTTCGTCAATTCATAGCCGTCTGGAAGGGTTAACGTTCCTTCTAAAGGCAGATATACGGGACGATATTCATAAGGAAAATTCGAATACATCATACCTAATCTTATCTCACCACCAACTGAAACAGGATCATTATTGTTAAATGTTATTCCCGAATTACCCGAATCAAAGTAATATACATTGGAATAACTACTCGGCCATATATCCGAATTCATTACATCTTCGCCATGCCTGTCCTGGGGACTGAAAGGATTCGTTTGATCCGTATCGCTGACATAAGAATATGCCGTAATTTTCGCTTCATAATCCACACCTTGCTTCACGGTAAAATCCAAGTTAACTTCGAAGTCTTTACCTCCTGCTATCACCACTCCTCCAGGGTCGGAATAGTGGACATAGAGCCTTTTGGCGCCACTTATAAATCCTATGGTGGCCGGATATTCGACACCTCCAATTTTAACTTTTACATCACTATTGTCAACACTCAGATGGACTCCTGCTGTCCCTGTCGGGCCTATATTCAGAATGTCGACATCCAATAAACAATAAAAATTTTTGTAGCTACCCGTACCAACTATCCGGCCCTTATAAGTCACCGTTCCCTTATCGTTGAGCAGGTATTTCGTATGAAGGATTCCCGGGTCGGTTTCTGTAGCCAGGATCCCCCCAATGTCGGGGATCCCGTCGTCATCGGCATCCCTGTATCCGAAAGTTTTCCGGGTCAGGTAAAACTCGTCCATCACAACTCCGTCTTCCTTACACATCAAGGTAGCCGGAATATAGACTTTTGAAATATGCTGAAGTACCGGACGCTGCGGGTTCGTACCATCTCCCGAATGATAATCCATCCAGCAGACGACATTCCCTGTCTCGTTGGAAGTATTATTCTGGCAGGCTTTGGACTTTAAGTTCAGAGTAAGGGGCGAAATCGTCCCTCCTGTAACCACGAGAGAATATTTTCCATTCCCGTGATCAATGTAAGAAGCGATAGTCGCAGAACCCAATTTTATTCCATCGGACATACCTCCATCCAATTCCAGAAATTCAGGTAACTGAACAAATAATTCAATCGGCCACGCCGCTCCTGTTCTGATAGATATGTTCCTGGTTATATTTTGTCCGCTTTTTACGTTTATCGAAGCAGGTATATTCATGAAATAAGGAAGGTCACGCCAATTACCAATATATACAGTACTCACTGACCCTCCGGCTTGTCCGCAACGGTTATTGGCTGTAGCTCCTCTATAAATTCCATGAAAAGAACGATCAGAAAAATAAACACTTACAAGATTCCCAGCATAATCAGCATTACTGTAAATAGCTCCCTGTACTATAGTCCAACGAATGTATATAGTTTCGCCTTGGGGAAGAACTTCGGGAATTGAAACTGTGACATTAGTGGGCTTACCTACATTTGTTGATTTGATTCGAAAGACCGAGTTGGTTGCTGGTTTTGTGCCCAAAATCAATATCTGGTCGAGGTCAAGTTTCTTTACCGCCCCGCTGGTTCCAATTCTGTAGTAAATATTGTTTACATCAATATATCCAAGCACATTAGTTGCCATTGATTGACTTATTTTTAAATCGTACGCATCGGCCGTACCGTTGTTTGTATAAGCCTGTCTGTAGTAAGTCGGCGTAACTCCATCCAAAGGTATTATGCCTATACTCCATATACTGGTAATAGCATCCATATCATCGCTTGTCAGAAGCCATGAATCAACATAAGCCATATTCGGCAATCCCGCTTCCGCCGGAAAACTCATTGTCAAAGTAACCCCGTCACGGGTACTACAACTACTTTCCGAAGGATACTGTACCGAGGATGTAATACTTTTCACACCACACCTGCTACTTTCTGCCTTGAATTTCAATTTCTTGACCGAACTTCCCAGTTTTCCGCCCATTACGGTAGTATTCAAGGTGATGGTCGTTTTACTCGTATTTCCGCTAACGACATTCAATGTTGTCGGTGTGACAGTCGTTCCATTCAAGCTGAAATCGCTCAAAATTGCGTATTGATCGCCTGTCAGAGTCAAGAGCAATGACGAGACTTCTCCATACTGGGCGTCCAACTTTAATTCAAATTCTTTTGTTTCGGTTTGAGTTGCATAGTTTTGTGTCGGCGCATCGCACTGTATCCGAACTATCGGCGTTTGCACTCCGATGGAAACCGTCTTCTGTCCGGAAGTCACCACCGTCGAGCCGGATAACACTTTTACTGTGGCAGTCGCTCCATTCACCGCAGAGCAGGCGGCGCTCACTTTCAACCGTAAAAAAACAGCTTCTCCTACTTTCAGGGTATTGCCGTTCGAGGTAAAAGCCACGCTTACAATTTGTGATGCAAAAGACGGCGTGTAAGTTATCGAGGCATTATGACCTGTTCCGTTTTCCACACCCACATAGGAAATACCTGGGGGAAGTGTCACTTCCAACTTGGCGTTTGTGATGCTGGCAACTGTTGGAATAAAATAAACATCCAGATACCCCGGGTTATCATCCAATACCGTCAGGGTAACCGGGTCCAGTTTGGGATACGTGGCAGTCCAGGATACGGTTTGTGCCTGAATGTCCATCAATCCGGACAACAGGAACAGTAGAAGTAACCCGTACAGCCGTGTGTACAGTCGCCGGGAAAACTCTTGTTGTGTCGTAATTGTTTGTTTCATGTATTCTGTGTTTTAAAAGTTTTAAGTTTTAAGTTTTAAGTTTGGATTGTGCGTCATCAATTCGATACCGGATAGCTTAAGCCCGGAGGGCGCTATTTCCATAACCGCAGGTAAGCGAAGCGCAGCCTGCGGCAGGTACGACAACCAACGGCTCTCTGCCTGAAAGGCAGGACTTCGTTGTCGATACGGATACCGTTTCCTACAACCCTTCCCCGAAACATTTGCAAACACATACATACAATTTTCGATTTGAACACAGAAGTCCTGCCCTACTTTCACAAGCGGGAAAAAACAGTTCAAATGCGACACTTTAGGAAATGATATGCGGGGAAGGGTATAGGGAATACAAAAAAACCGGACTAAATTTAAAAAACTCAGTCGGGCTATGTTGTTGTTTATTAAGAAATTTCTTTTATATTGACGCGCGGGTGAGGCTAGGTAAGTCTCTCTCTCTCTCTCTCTCTCTCTAACATAAATGACGATTCAACCAAATTTAAAATGTTAAATTTAGTTAAAAATCGATTAAAACAAGGATGCGAAATTGTCATTATATTATTGCTGTGCTGTGCTGTGTTTTGTATTTAATTCTCTTTCGGAGAACCCGTGCAAATGTAAACAATTATTTCGGATTGTGAAAAAATCATGCCAAAAAAAATGAAAATAAAGGGAGTTACAAGAAGTTACAAGAAGTTAGGGGAAGTTACAAGAAGTTAGAGGGGCGGATGAGGCTGCAAGCTGCGTCAACTTACATCGAATTCACGTTATATTAGGAAAAGCCAAATCAGAATGGTACTGGAATGGTTGAAAGCCCCTCTACAAGCTGGCGTTTCAATTACCATCGTCACTCGCCCAATGTAATATCAAACTATTTCAATGAATTCAAAATTTGCTCTAAGTGATATTCATCCTGAATATAAACTTCCCGAGCTGTGCTTCCCTGAGTTGCTCCAACAATTCCCGCAGCTTCCAATTGCTCCATTAATCTCCCCGCACGATTATATCCAATAGAAAATTTTCTCTGAATAAGAGATGTAGAACCTTGCTGGTGAATTACAATGAGGCGGGCAGCTTCATCGAATAAAGAGTCTTTTTCAGATAAATCAACAGAAGATGGTGAAAAGCAGCTATATGCATCTATATATTCGGGAAGACAATAAGCAGATGGGTACAACAATACCTATGGTTCCTCTTTCTGGGATAGGAATAATGCTGACTCCCGGAGTTGATAAAGCAATAGCAATATCTTCATCTAAACGTCGAAGTGTGGCTATTTTAACTCCCGGCTCCAGTATTATTTCGAATACAGTAATGATTGCTCCTAAATTCTTTGTTATTGATTTTGTCCTTATGCCAAAACTCTCTAAGATTTCGATTAGTCGAGATGAATCGATAATTTGTTCCGGGCTTATATTGCTTTCTATTTTATTCAATAAAGAGAGTGAAGGAAATTCATAATGAGACAAATCCAATCTGGGATTATATACTCCTAATTCATCCAACATATCAAAGTCTTCTTGGATTTCCTCTTCTATAGGAATTTTTTCAATGCCAATTACTTTGTCTTTAACACCTGTGTCTATCGGAATAAATTCGTCTTTAATATTTGAGGATTCTTGAGTTTCTACTGTGAAAATTTTATCCTCCAAATCAATATTGTCTATTTCTTTAGTCGTTTTCTTTTTCTTGAAAAAATCGAAAATTCCCATAAGTAAGTTATATTTCTCCTTGTTTGTTATCTTTTCCCTTAATTCGCTTCACTTCCTTGTCAAAGTCGGAAAGGTAGTATTGGTCTTGAATTTTTCGGAATGTTTCATATTCTTGTTCTGCTTTTAGTTTTGCTTCCAGCGCGGAAATTTTGCCTTTATCCTGCAATATGGGGTATTGGGATAATTCTAAAAACTGGTTCAAAAAATTGCTCCATTTTTGCATATTTGTTGTGATTCCACGTTCAGCTCTATTCTCCGCCAAATCAAGATAGGCAGACACAATCCGATTTAATTCTCTGATATGTGCTTCGTTGAGGTAGTTTTTTGCAACGGCAACATCTGACTTTAATATTTTTCCTTCGGGTGCTTGCTTCCAATTCGTTAATCCCATATACAGTTTAGTTGCATCAGCCGAAGTATAAATAATTTCAGCAGCAGTTTTTCCGGTTATTGCCCAGTGGAGTTTATTCTGTACAGTCGAAAAGAAGTCTTTGGTAACAGGTGCATTTTTATCATAATCGGCAGCAGTAGCGTAAATATCTGTAATTTTTTGATAGAATCGACGTTCACTTGCCCGAATTTCTCGAATGCGTTCGAGTAATTCCTCAAAATAGTCTTTTCCGAACGCTTGCCCGTTCTTCAACATCTCGTCATTCAAAACAAAGCCTTTGGTGATATACTCCCTAAGCGTATTAGTCGCCCAAGTGCGAAACTGGGTAGCCTGATAACTATTCACGCGATAACCAACAGCGATAATTGCATCCAAATGATAGAAATCCAGTTCACGGGAAACTTCTCTGGAGCCTTCTTGTTGAACTATCCGGATTTTCCGGATAGTTGCTCCTTTTTTCAACTCATTTGAATTATAGATATTTTGTAAATGTTCGTTAATAGTTCTGATATCCACTCCAAAGAGTTCTGCCATGCGCTTTTGCGTTAGCCAGAATGTACCATCTTCAAATTGGACTTGAATGTCAACATTTCCGTTCGGTGTTGTATAAAGGATAATATTACTTTCCATATTTATTTCTATCTGATTGCAAATGTAGTAATTATAATTGTTTTCAACACTCGTTTCCTTAGATGTTAGTTTTATCTTGTAGTTTTTAACTACTTAGTCAATCCTTACCCAAACAACATTGCCAGACTCAACACCTGACGACGCAGATTAAATGTTTTTTTATAAATTTTTCATTTTTATTTGTTTGATAATTAAACAGATAGGTCTTTTCTTATTATTACAGTGAAAAAAAGTTATTTTTATATTTTTTTATTTAAACAAAATGCTATACTTTTGGCAAATATTTAATCTAAATGAAACAAATATATTATTTTCAATCTCACTTTGTTTATTTTAATTGAAATTTAAAATCATTTTATTAATAAGAAATAAAACATTTTTACGCATGAAAAAGATTGAGGCAATTATTCGCAAGACAAAATTCGATGATGTGAAAGAATCGCTGATTGCGACCGACATCGAATGGTTTTCCTACTATGATGTGCGCGGAGTAGGCAAAGCCCGTCAGGAACGTATTTATCGCGGAGTGATCTACGATACCAGTTACATTGAGCGCACATTGATTTCGATTGTGGTACGCGACATCAATGTGGAAAAAACAATCAAGGCAATCCTCTCGTCCGCCTCGACGGGCGAAGTGGGAGATGGACGCATTTTCATTTCAACTATCGACGACGCTTATAGCATCCGTACAGGTGAACACGGAGATGAAACGCTTTATACTCAAAACAAATAAAACAAATTATATATATGAAACGAGCATGCAAAACTTGCACCAAAGAGCATGAACATGACGCGAGTTCCATATGACTTTTAAAAATAAATTATGTACATATGAAAATTACATTAGCAGTATTAAACAGCGGAAACACAGCATGGATCATTGTTGCAACGATTCTTGTATTACTGATGACAATTCCCGGATTGGCCTTATTTTATGGAGGCCTGGTTCGCAAAAAAAATATATTGAGCATTATTATGCAATGCTTTATCCTGACCGGTGTTATTTCTATTCTCTGGTTCGCTTTCGGTTACAGTTGGGTGTTCGGAACCGCTTTTATGGACAGCGGTAATCCACTCGGATTTTTCATTGGCGGTTTCGATAAATTATTCCTGCACGGCATAACGATCGATACGCTCAATCCGCTCGGAGGCGATATACCCGAAATTCTTTTCGCCCTTTTCCAATGTATGTTCGCCATTATCACACCCGCGTTGATAATCGGGGCATTTGCAGAAAGGGTAAAATTTTCAGGCTATTTACTATTCATTGTTATCTGGTCGGTTTTGGTTTACAATCCCCTGGCTCACTGGGTTTGGGGAGGTGGCTGGATTGGTTCGATGGGCGCGCTCGACTTTGCAGGAGGTACGGTCGTACACATCAATGCCGGTATTTCGGCCTTAGTCATGGCATTGCTTATCGGTAAACGTAAAAATTATAAACCGGGACATCCTACTGCAACCAACAGCGTTCCTTATGTCTTCATGGGCGCTGCTTTCCTTTGGTTGGGATGGATCGGATTCAACGCAGGCAGCGGTTTAGCCGCAGACGGTTTGGCGGCCAACGCATTTTTGGTGACACACGTCGCAACCGCAGTTGCACTCGTCACTTGGGTAGCTCTCGAATGGATTCGCGACAAAAAGGCAACCATCATCGGTGCCAGTACCGCCGCTGTAGCCGGTTTGGTAGCCATTACCCCGGCCGCAGGAACCGTCGATATCCTGGGCGCAATGGTCATCGGATTCGCCTCTTCTTTCATTTGCTTCTTCATGGTAGCCGTCGTGAAACCCAAATTGAAATACGATGACTCCCTCGACGCTTTCGGCGTACATGGAATCGGCGGTATCGTCGGATCTGTTCTGGTTGGCGTATTTGCCACACAAACCGTGACCGGACCGGATGGCGCTCAAGGCGCTTTGTATGGCGACTGGCATCAACTTGGGGTACAAATTATCGCGACAGCTTTCACCATTGCATATAGCGCCATTTTAACGCTTATCATCTTCCTTGTCGTGGATAAAATAGTTGGAATACGCGTATCTTCACGGGTAGAAGAGGAAGGTTTGGATATTTATGAACACGGAGAAACAGCTTATAACTAAAACCACATAGATACATCAGCAGATTGTTTTAGGTTCATGTGCAAATTTGGAACTGCCGGAAAATGTTCCGGCAGTTTCAGTTTGCACTTTTTTTACAAGAAATAAGTTTTAACTTCCTGCATCCAAAACATCATTTATTTTATTACTCCATTTATTTTATTGCTCAATGAAATTTCCTGACTTTTATTTCGTATTTTTGTTGTCCGAAATTTCTAGGCATGCAATTTGTATAACATAATAATAAAATGAAAAAATGAAAAAAGTCGTATTACTCCGCCATGGAGAAAGTGTTTGGAACAAGGAAAACCGTTTTACCGGATGGACGGATGTTGATTTGTCGGAAAAAGGCGTTGAAGAAGCTAAAAAAGCAGGAAAAACATTGACGGAAAATGGTTTTGTATTCCAAAAAGCATATACTTCCTACCTGAAACGCGCTGTCAAAACGCTTAACCAGGTATTGGACGTCATGAATCTGGACTGGATCCCGGTTGAAAAATCATGGAGATTGAATGAAAAACATTACGGAATGCTTCAGGGATTGAACAAATCCGAAACTGCCGCCCAATATGGCGACGAACAGGTGTTGATCTGGAGAAGAAGTTATGACATTGCTCCTACTCCACTGGAAATGAATGAACCGAGAAGTCCCCGTCAGGATATTCGTTACAATGAATTATCCGATGCTCAGATTCCTTTAACCGAATCATTAAAAGACACGGTCGACCGTATTGTACCTTACTGGAAAGAGGTGATTGCCCCTTCCATGAAAAAATACGACCAGATTGTTGTTGCCGCTCATGGCAACAGTTTACGTGGTATCATCAAATATCTTAAAAATATTTCCAACGAAGACATTATCAGTTTGAACCTGCCGACCGCCGTTCCTTATGTTTTCGAATTTGACGATAACATGAACCTTGTAAAAGATTATTTCCTGGGTGATCCGGAAGAAATCAAAAAACTGATGGATGCAGTCGCCAACCAGGGTAAAAAGTAATATATACAGTTTCAATCATGAAAACTCCTGACGAAAATAATGTCATTTTCCAACTAGCCACCGATTTCATAAACCAAACCTCGGAGCACATTTTTTTAACAGGGAAAGCGGGTACCGGAAAAACTACTTTCCTAAAACATATCAGGGAAAGTACGCATAAAATTACGGTCGTTGCCGCCCCAACAGGGGTGGCTGCGATCAATGCCGGAGGTGTTACCCTCCATTCTCTCTTTCAACTGCCTTTTGAACCGTTTTTGCCGGGAGTGTCATCGGCTTCATCAAGAAAAACCAAATTTTCTTTTTCAAAACAAAAATTAGACCTGATCCGTCAACTGGAACTGTTAATCATTGACGAAGTGAGTATGCTTCGCGCGGATACGCTGGATGCAATCGACGCCACGATGCGGCGTATACGCCAGAACCCCAAACCATTCGGAGGCGTACAGATGTTGTACATCGGAGACTTGTTCCAATTGCCTCCGGTTGCAAAAGACGATGAATGGAGATTGCTCCGGGATTATTATCCAAGCACGTTTTTCTTCCATTCTCATGCCTTATCACAAACCCGTCCGATCTATATCGAGCTGAAAAAAGTCTACCGTCAGGGTGATCCCGTATTTGTAAACCTGCTAAACAGAGTCAGGAACAACATCATCACTTCTGAGGATATCCAGGCTCTGAATGACCGTTACATACCGAATTTTTCCCCGCCGGATGAAGAAAAATACATTACGCTAACAACACACAACTACAAGGCAGATCAGATCAATAGTCGTAAACTGGCCGAAATACAGTCAAAAGAACGGGTGTTGAAAGGCGAAATAAATGGAGATTTTCCCGATTATGCATTGCCTACGGACATGCAGTTAAAGCTGAAAGAAGGCGCTCAAATCATGTTCATAAAAAATGATACGGACGATCCGCGAAGATATTATAACGGGAAAATAGCCACTGTCAGCCGTATTGTGGATGACAGACTGTATGTGTATATCCCCGAACTGAATTCGGAAATTGCAGTGACAAAAGAAACCTGGCGTAACGTACGGTATTCCCTCAATAAAGAATCCGGTGAAGTGGAAGAAGAGGAACTCGGCGCTTTTGTACAATATCCGGTGAAACTTGCCTGGGCTATTACTATTCACAAGAGCCAGGGATTGACTTTCACAAAAGCAATTATAGATATCGGTTCTTCTTTTGCTGCCGGACAGGCTTACGTTGCCCTGAGCCGTTGTACTACTCTGGATGGAATTGTGTTACATTCCATGATTCGCCCCGGTTGTGTAATGACCGATCCTTACGCCATCAATTTCAGCAAGGGAGAGAAAGATCAGGAGGAACTGTGTAATATATTTGAAGAAGGGAAACGAAAATTCTGGGCGGAACGGCTCCTGCAATACTTCGACTGGAAACAGATGTATCTGATTCTCCGGGAACTGGAAAAATTATTCGACAATAAAGATCCGGACGAATTTGTAAATGTACGCCAATTGCTGAGAGATTTCAGAAAAGAGGTTTACGGATTGGAGAATGTTGCAATAAAATTCCAGAAACAACTGACTTCAATGATCCGGCAGGGTGATCCGGATGATATAAGTTTACTTCAGGATCGTTGTCAAAAAGGCATTCTGTATTTCAGCGGGAATGTTATCGAAAAGATTCTGAAGCC
>JAIRZF010000071.1 GCA_031267385.1 Dysgonamonadaceae bacterium
GTAATTCGGTTCCGTATTTTTTTAGGTCTATACGTGCAAAAGCAGGCATTCCCTTTGCATTGTTCTCTATCTGTATTCCTGTCGTTTGTGCCATATTCTCACAATTTTAAAATACAAAGCTAATCAGCATTTTTGATATGACAAAGAATATCTTAAAAAAATCCCGCGAGGCTCGACGCGGGATTCGGTTGCGGGAGTTTGACACTTCGCTGAATTTCAAAATAATGCAACTAGATGAAATAGTTTTTGTTAAAACTCTTTTTTTTGTCAAATTTAGTTTCTACTTTTATAGCTATATTTTATGAAACTTACAATAAGCAGCCTTCATTTCTTAATAGTGATGTGTCAAAGATGGGGATAACATTTAAAACACAATCGTCGTAATTAAATTCATGAATGAAACTTATTGTTAATAAAAAATAAAAAAATTAAACAATTATTCGAAATTTTAGTATCTTTGCATTCGGTAGTTATATATACATCGTTATAAAGCTATTATAAAACCATTATAAAACGGGTCATGAATTGTAAATCGGTGTATCCAAGCAAGTTTCGCCGGAAAGTATGGCAATAATGAAGGTGGTCGGTTCCACACGGTTTTTAAAATAAACGAATTAAAAATTAATAAGGTATGTTGGTTAGAAAAAGCGTTTTATTCTGTCTTTTGTCGCTGGTAATGCAGTGCCTGTGTGCTCAAAATGTTGATTATTCGGTCGTATCCGTTCCTGAAGAAAAGGGTCTGGACTTTATGCAGGTTACGACTCCAAACGATTATGTTTACATGCCTACTGTAAAACGTTCTTCTTTGCCGTTTGTGAAGTCTTCCAAGAATAATCTCAGTTGGTTATCCGGTCGCGTTATAGATGTTTCCGCCGATGGGAAAAGTATCGCCTATATTTCCGAAAGAAATAAAGAAACAAACGTCTTTATCAAAGAATTAGGCAAACAGGGAGGAAGCATCCAACGCACCAATCGTTCCAATATAGTGGATTTCTCCTATTCGCCGGATGGAACTCTGATCTGTTTTTCCGAAAAAAGAGGAAATACGAACCAAATATTTCAAACAAGCGCCACGAGCGGTTATTCTTGCCGTCAAATAACCAGCGGCAACCAAGATTACTCTCCGGTGTATTCCAGCGATATGAAACACATCTTTTTTTCCCGTCAGGAGAGGAATAATTTCAGCATATGGAGTTACGACATACAGAACAACTTTTTGTCCAATTATACCGGGGGCATCAATCCTTATCCTATTCTTAAAACAAATTCTTTTTTCTGTTCCCGCATGAATGTGGAAGGAAGAGGCGAGATTTGGAGGATTAATTATGAAACGGGAGTGGAAGAAAGCATTATATCCGACCGCGACCGCAGTTTTACTTCGCCTACAGTATCTCCGGACGGGGAATGGATTATGTTTGTCGGAAGCAGCAAAGTTTCAATAAATCCCAAGTCTACCTATATGAACCTGGATGTATTCGTAGCGCGTGTAGATGGGCGTGATTTTACTCAGATCACATATCATGCGGCAGACGATCTGAGCCCCACATGGAGTAAAGACGGAAATTACATCTACTTCATTTCCCAGCGGGGGAATATGGAAGGAATTGCTAATATCTGGAGAGTGAATTTCAATCGCTAAGGCTCAATGTTACTTTAATCCCGGCGATGTACGGGTTATAAAATAATCACTAATTACAAATATACTTATGAAAAAGATTACAATTATTTTAGTCGTTTGTTTGTTGTGTGCAACGGCAACAGTGTCTGCACAGTTCACCAATTCAAGCAGTGCCGGCGCATCTCAAAGTTCCGATCTCAATGGATGGTCTGGTATTCGCGTTTCCTACAGTCCTATGCAAGTAAAATCAGACGGAGAAACCGATAGTTTCAGAGGCCTTTCCGCCGGATTTGTAAAAGGTTTCAGACTCGCTTCCCAGTCTCCGGTTTTTATGGAAGTTGGGGCGAATTTTCTATGGTCAAATTCAAGTGAAGATGATTATGACACCGAGATCAACCTTAACATGTATTCAATAAATGTTCCATTGAATATTGGATACAGGTATTCAATTAATGAAGAATTTTCGATATTTCCTTATGCAGGGATAACTGCGAGAGGAAATATATCCGGAAAATTTACGGCGTCCTATGATGGCGAAAAAGAGAGTCTCAATATCTTTGATGAAGATGATATGGGAGACGATTATACATTTAATCGATTTCAAGTAGGATGGCAGATCGGATTCGGAGTGAATCTTAACCGGTTTTATCTGTCGGCAAGCTTTGGAACCGATTTCAATGAACTCGCAAAAGATCTGAAAATATCCTCTATTCCATCAGTAACGCTTGGAATTAATTTTTAAGTAGGGTATTCTCCGTCGATAGCGATGCACTTGATAAACGTTTATTTCACGTTCTTCAACGTGTGCCCCATTCGCTCTTTCTTTGTGTGCATGTAGCGCTGGTTATAAGGATTCGGTGGAATTTCTATGGGAACATTTTCAACGATTTTCAATCCGTATCCTTCCAGTGCGGCGCGCTTGATCGGGTTATTGGTGATTAACCGGATATTTGAGATACCGATTTCTCTGAGAATTTGGGCTCCGACGCCGTAGTCTCTTTCATCCGGAGCATGTCCGAGGTGAATGTTTGCATCAACGGTATCCAGTCCTTCTTCCTGGAGTTTGTATGCGCGCATTTTTTCCATCAGGCCAATACCCCGGCCTTCCTGACTAAGATAGACAATTGCGCCTTTGCCGTTTTTTTCGATCATTTCCATGGCTTTGTGCAACTGTTCCCCGCACTCGCAACGTTTGGAACCGAAAATATCTCCGGTTGCACAGGAGGAGTGCATCCTGACCATTACTGCTTCTTCCGGTTGCCACTCTCCTTTAACCAAAGCAATGTGTTCCTGTCCATTGGATTTTTGACAGAAAGGGATCAATTTAAAGTGGCCATATTGAGTAGGCATATTTACCGTCTCTCCTTTCTCGACCAGCGATTCCTTTTTTAAGCGGTAGACTATCAGGTCTTTTATTGTGATGATTTTTATTCCGAATTTTTCCGCGACTTTGATCAGATCCGGTAATCGCGCCATGGTGCCGTCTTCATTGATAATTTCGATCAAAGCTCCGGCGGGGTATAATCCTGCCAGCCTGGCCATATCAACAGTTGCTTCGGTATGTCCGGCTCTTCTCAGCACTCCCCGTGGGCGCGCACGGAGCGGACTGATATGTCCGGGACGCGCCAGGTCTGAAATTTTGGTATTTGGATCGGCCAATGCTTTTATTGTTTCCGCCCGGTCATACATTGAAACTCCGGTCGTACATCCTTCGCCGATTTTATCCACAGTGATGGTGAAAGGCGTCTCGTAGACGGAAGTGTTACGTGAAGTTTGCATTTCTAATTCCAATTCTTCACAACGTTCTTCGGTGATGGGAGCACAAAGTAAGCCTCGTCCGTGGGTGAGCATGAAGTTTACTTTTTCTGGGCTTATTTTCTCTGCGGCAATGATAAAGTCGCCTTCATTTTCACGATCCTCATCATCGACAACAATGAGGAACTTCCCTTCGCGGAAGTCGTTGATCGCTTCTTCTATGGTGTTTAATTTGAACATAATTCTTTCGTTAAATCGTCATTCACTTTTATGATTGTCTTTACATCCCGTTTGATGTACTTTCGTTTATAGACACTGATCAGATAGATACCGATTCCGATGGGGAATAAGATTGCGCAGGTCACTCTGACAGGAGTTATGTCGAGAAATTCCGGATAACCGGGTTTGATGATCGGGTAGTCCATTAATTTACCCAGGATCAGATTTTCCGAACTATTTCTCAGGTCTTCAACGATGGATTCTTCCATGTTAATGATGGATTGCAGGTCGTTGTCTTTGAATCCGTTCTTCCAGAAGAAGCTATAGCGCAACCATTTATTGTTATTTTCAAGGTATGATGTGCATTTTTTCGTCAGTTCCTGTAAGTCATTCATGTCTTTTCCATAGTTGGGAGGTGTGATGATCACCTCTTTCCGTTGGTAATTGCGTACTTCCCGTTTACCGAAAAACCGGAGAAAGAAGTCTTTCCAGACATCAGGGTTCATCATTACAGAGTCGTTAACCGCTTTATAAGTCAGGAAAGCGCCCGGAATAACCAGGAAGAGGGTGCTGAGCCACAGTCCCTGCCAAACCGGCCAGATTTCCTGGCGCGCCATTTTTAGCCCGAAC
Source organism: Dysgonamonadaceae bacterium (assembly GCA_031267385.1). Lineage (GTDB taxonomy): Bacteria > Bacteroidota > Bacteroidia > Bacteroidales > Azobacteroidaceae > BNXB01. The sequence goes on from JAIRZF010000071.1 coordinate 4,223, forward strand.
ATATTGATGGTATAATATGTGATAAATACAACTACCGAAAGTACGGCAGGCACGCCTAGACCTCCTTTCCTGACGATTGCTCCGAGGGGAGCTCCGATGAAGAAAAAGAGGACACAGGCTATTGCAAGAGCAAATCGTTGGTGTATCTCTGTTTCATGTCGACGGATTTTTATCAGCCTTTCGGATTGCTGGAAAGCGTCCATGTTGTATTCTCCTCTGAACGACTCAAACCGGGACTTTGCTCTTCCGATGAGATTTTTTTGAATCTCCATGTCTTTACTGTTGAAGTAGTCGTCCCAATTGGTAAATGTAATCGTATCCTGAGCATTGGAAGCGTTTCCGGGAATTGGTGTGGAATATTCCGGAATTTCTCTGAATGTGTTGGCATAAATACGTTGTCTGAATTCGTTTTTAGTGATTACATCAATACTGTCGGATACGGATTTGATGGAATCCAGGAATTCAACCAGTTGATTGATCCTTTTACTGATCTCTCTGTTTTGGAAGAATGATTCGTCTCCCATGTTGAAATTAGAGTCAAACTGGACGAGAGACTCTTTCCGTGAAAATGTTTCTCTCTGGTATGGTATTTTCTCATCAGGAGAATGTCGGTCTCCCTTATCCTCATAATTTGAAAATGTTTCACCGCTTTGTAATGTTAAAATCAAAGAAAGTTTATCTTCCGACATCTTGAACTTACCGGAGTCTGCAAGGATGATTGAAACTTTTTCAAATCCCCTTGAAAAATCATAAATCTTCATATCCCGCATCATTCCTCCTGTTTTGTCTTTGTGCTCTACATACACGTTGTATCCCGGGATACCTTTGAAGAATGAACCTTCCGGGATCTCGAGTTCCGGTTTCTGATTTTTAATAGAAGACAGCATCGTCCACATCTTGCCCTGGGTTACAGGGACGATGTTATTTTGAAACAGAAATGAAGCTCCGGAGATAAAAATGAGGAATATGACAATTGGCCGCATGATACGGAACAATGAGACTCCGGCGGCTTTCATCGCAAGAAGTTCAAAGTGTTCTCCAAGATTTCCAAAGGTCATCAGGGACGCCAGAAGTATGGCTAATGGTAGCGTTGTCGGGATCAGGTATAATGCTACGTAGAAAAACATCTCGGCAAGCACCCGCATTTCGACCCCCTTTCCGACCAAATCCTGCACATATTTCCAGAGGAATTGCATCAGCATAATGAAGAGACAAACGCCGAATGTTACTAATAATAGCGGCAGGAACGCTTCAAGTATAAACGAATACAGCCTTTTTATACGAAACACACCAAAATTTTTCAAATTGAATACAAAGGTATAAAAATAGATTTATTATCCAATTACTTACCTTTGATTTTGAAACGTACTTTTAACAATATTTCTGCCGGACGCAGGTTATATGCGTAATAATAGGCGCTGATGTCGCTGTAAGACGCCGATATGTACTCTTTTGCATTCAGGATGTTATTGTAAGTGAGATTAAATTCCAGGTCTTTCCATTTGTATTTGGCTCCCGCATCAAGAAACGACATTGTGCGATTTCCTGAAGCAATAGCGCTGTTGTAGAAATATTCGTATCCCAGATTGATTGTCAATCCTTTGACCGGGAAAATGTTTAATCCGGCAGTTTGAGATGTTGTGCGTATCGGAGCGAAATTACTGATGTCATTTTGTACTTTATTTTTGCTTTCCGTAAAAGAAAATTTATAAGAAACGCTGGCCAGGGAGCGTAATTTCGTACTGATTCCGGGAGTAAGCTGGTACATGTTACTTTTATAGCGGATCATTTCATTTTGACTGATCTGTGCCGACTGGGAATTGCTATAAGATGTTCCCAACGAAATTGTTGAAGCGATAGCGTCAATTCCCTTGCTTACATATTCTTCTATCCGGAACCCTTCGGAGTGGTTTGGAATAGTCCAGGTTTGGCGTACGCTTAAAATTCCCCGGTAGTCATTGCCGTACAGCAAGTTGGATTTAGTATTGAAGTATGTAGTTCGCAGATTTCCGAAGAAAGCGTGTATGGGATTCCGGTAATTAAAGCTGATGCTGTAATTCTGCATTTGTCTCTCCGATAAATCGCCGTCGTTACTCAACAAGTTCCGGTACGAATGCATGATGTATCCGGTGTAGCTGTCATCAATCCCGCCAAGACTGTTGTTATACATTGCAGAAATGTCCATATTCCAGTAAGCGTCGAATTCATATCTTAAATACAATGAAGGATTAAAGAAAAATCTTGAATGATCCTGCTTGTCGGATCGGATGCGATCATTTGAGTGTAACAGATTGTAAGTAACCGGTAATCCGAGGGAAGCCCGGAACTTATAACGTTCATAAGTATACGAGGAAGTAAACGACCACTGGTATTTATTGTATTGCAGGTCGTTACGCAAAGAATCCTGAGGGTCGGCGCCAATTCCGTCTGAAGTTTCAGGATACAATTCGGAATCCAGGTGTTGTATATCCGCCGTGAATCCTATCTTATAATTTTGTTTCCATCTGCCGGTTTGTAGTTGCCGGGAGACCGTATTGTAGCTTTGAAAATTACCGGTAGTCAGATCCTGTCGCATCTCAGCCCACTCCCGACTTTGACCGAAAAGATCGAAATACAATACGGGCTGTACGCTTAATGACTGAGGAACACGCGAATAACCATTGAACGAATAAATATTCATGGTGGAGTTGGACTTGTTACGTATCCATTGAAATGTATTGCTTAACTTGTATGACGGATGATCCAGATGTTGTCCGATACTGTCCGTAGAACTTAGGGCATTACCATCGGTGTCATTCCATTTCCCACTGAATTTCAGCAAGTTGTTGAAGTAAAATTCCTTGCTGTTATTGTTGAGTTGTATCTCTGCTTCAGCCTGATTGATGTGGTTTTTTGAATTTAATTTTTCTTCGATGATCAATAAACTATCTCCCGGCAGATAATAACCGGAACGGGAGTAACTGTCTTTTTCCTGCCGGTCGTTGAGGTAGTTGAAATTGACATTCAGCTGATATTCTTTCCCTAAATTCCACAAATTATTAATAGATAAAACATTCGCTCTGTTGAATAAATACCGTTTCTGACTTATAGAAGGAGTTGCCGGAGATTGTACGGACATCCAACTTCTGTCGCTTAACCGGTTGGCGTCGGAAGAATAAAAAGAACCGAGG
>JAIRZF010000227.1 GCA_031267385.1 Dysgonamonadaceae bacterium
TGGTAATTTAATTTTAACGCTGTATGATAAATTTTATTGCCCTTATTATAAAGGCTTGGGGCGAGACATGCGACTCTGCCAACCAAACGCGCGTTGCAGTTTTTTTGCGTGTGAAAAAAGCTGCAATACCTGGGCGCGTAATACGGATATCTGTCTTTTGGATGGCATGGACCAGACCGCTTTGATTTTTAATTCCCTGTGCATGGATGTCAATACTATCTGCACCCTGAAATGCAAATACTGTTGCCAGTACATGAATCATTATCCCGCAGAGGAAAAAATTAACTTCTCTTTTGAACGAATAAAACGGGATATCGATCTGATATGTGAGGTTAGTGATTTTATTCGGGAGCTTCATTTTCAGGGAGGTGAATTTTTTCTTCACCCAAATAGCGCTGAAATTATCGACTACGCACTTGAAAAGACAAAGATAGGTATTGTTTCCGTTATTTCAAATTGTGTTTGTAAACTTGATGAGTCGGATCTTGATGCCATGAATCATGAACGATTTGTTTTGAGGGTTTCGGACTATGCTGATCAACTGAGCATGAAACAAAAAAGATTGTTCAACACGAATATTGCAAAACTCGAGGCGTACGGCATTTCTTATCTGATTAACAATTTTGAATGGATAATGCCTCCCGATATGCGGGATTTGAAACATTGTGAAGACCGAAAGATAAAAAATCATTCGACTTGTTTTCATAAAGAAAGTAAACGAGGGCGACTCATACATAACGGAATTTATTATCCCTGTCAACGAGCCAAGGAACTCGCCGTGCACCATGTTGTGGATTACCCGGACAACTATCTGGTTATTGATACCGCCTCCTCCCCGGAGGAAAGGAAAAAAATTATCATCGGATTGAACGAGCGAAAATTCTATCCTTCCTGCTCGCATTGTGACTATACGCTCCCGATCGTACTGCCGGGAGAACAAGGGGTCGAGCCTGCTTATCAACATCTTGGTTATCCCGTTCGTCAGGATTGACTGTAATATTTAAATTTTTTTAGAATGAAATTTTTTTATAACCACAAATTACAAATCATTCATTACAGAGTGTCAATCTTTTTGCCTTCACCGGCCAATGATTTACCAATATTGATTTATGGATCTGAAAGTAAAGGGCAGGAGACCGTCATGGTTTGCAAAATCAAGATGTCCGAGTAATTGTTTTTCTGGACGCCAAGGCAAAAATCAGTCAGCAGCTGGCCAATTTTTACGCTTACGGTATCGGTAATGATGTCTGGATCGGCACTTGCGTCATCATTTTTTCTGGCGTCACCATCAGAGATAGTGCGGTTGTATCGGTGCGGGAGCCATCGTTACCCGCGACGTGGGGTGGGGCCCTATTCGATCGTTGGCGGCAATCCGGCGTGGCATATTCGTTACCGTTCTCCAGAATCCATGCGTAAAGCCCTGTTGAAAATTCGTTGGTAGGACGGTCCGTCAGTGAACTCCAGAAAATTCGCCACCTTCTGTTCGGTGAGCATGTAGTTTTTTTACGCTATGCCGGACAACACACAAATGTTGCTGATTGGGATAGTCTTCCATCCAGATGGTGATTTTGCCCACTTGCTCCTTCGTTCGGCTTCACCGCTACCGCTCATCGGGGATTAAGGGTCTTTCTTTAAAGAGAGGGGCACAGCGCAGAAAGGGAGATGGCTATCAGCAAGATGCAGCACAGATTTTTGTCTACGAATAAAAAACGGCGTGTAGTAGAATTATGGCTTGCCTTCTTCAAAGCATTAATCTTGTTGCCGTATGGCTTCTTCCATTCCGTCCGTTCTGCAAAAAACACCTGTGTTGATTTACGGCATGGGGATCGCTGGCCAAAAAACCGTGGAAATTCTGCAACGGGAGGGAGTGGCCATTCATGGTTTTTTGGATGCCAAAGCGTCTCCCGGTCAGACGATTCATTTCATTCCGGTCATGACGCTGGAAGCGTGGCTCGTAAAAAATGCCTGCCTCCGTCCTTCCGTCCTCATCGCCATTCTCAACGAGGACTTTCTTCCTCAAATTCCCGCCATCAGATCCCGGCTCATCGCATCCGGGTTTCAAAATATCTGGGATATGCAGGAATTATCCATGCTGTGGCCAGAAGCCAGCGCGGAAGTTGCGTGGTTTTACAGAGAGGCATCGGAGTGGAACCGCCGTTATGTTTATTTATATGAGAGTGGCGAGTTCGCGGTAATTGCAGACCACTTCTCATTTGCTCATCAATTTGAGCGATATCGATTTTACTGGCAGGAATTCTGGCTGTTGCTGGCATCCTCGCTGTTTATTTGTGGTAAACGAGAAAAAGCAGAATTTGTTCTGGATAAATACATGGCAGTTCATGGTCTGAAAGATATTTATCGCTATGTGCCGCTCGCGCAATATGTCAATGCAAAAGGATGGACGAATGGCGCCATCGAAAAAACACTGTTTGTCACTGAAAAACTTGCGGAAAATCGCCTGTTTCTGGATGTACTGTTGTCAGGGAAGACGGTTGCCTGTGTCGGCAATAGTCCCTCAGAACTCGGCAAAGGGAGGGGGCAAGAGATTGACGCGCACGATGTAGTTATTCGTTTCAACAATTTCGATGTTGGCCCGGAATATTCGGCGGATTATGGGGAAAAAACATCCATTTGGGTCAGAAACATGTCGCCTGGTCTTCATGATCGATCACGTCCTTTTGATGCCATTCTGTTTGCCCAAGATATAACACGGCATCTCATTCCAGAAACATCCATGCTTGATCGGATTATACGAGACGTTATGCACAGGCGCATTCCTGTTATTTCCATTCCACACGAATTCTCTGTAAAAATACGACAAGAAAGCCGTATGTCCGGTTATGAAATGCCGACTGTCGGATGTATAACGTTGTGTTATATATTAATGCAAGTCGCCATGAAGTCCATCCATTGTTATGGTTTTTCGTTTTCACAAATCCATGCTGTCGATCCAGATAGTCCTCAATACTTCAAATGCACTGAACCCAATAGAAGCATCGATCTCATCAGAAAGGTACATGATTTTCGCAAGGAATCGCTTTTCTTGCTGGATCTGCTAAAAAAAACTGGTCACATTCAAATCTGAATGTAACGGGTTATGATGGAAGTGTAGTCGGGCGTGAAACCCGGCAGAGTTTCACTTCAATTTTTAACTCGTGCTCTACTTTCATTTGGCTATATCTCTATAGAACAGTGGGTTGGCATTTACAGACTCAAGTTGTCTGAAAATTTCAGGATACTTCACGTCCGGGAAAACAACCACTGTTTTTTCGGATAGATCCTTAAAACCCGGCCGCTCAATTTTAATGTCCGGCCTGTTCCGGTTTCTTTTTAGACTTCCAGACTGGTATGTGTCAAAAACACGGATATCGCAGTCTCTTGCATCTTGAATGGTGTCAAGCCAAAATAACAAGCTATGCGTAACCCCATACAGGTAGACTATTGACTGTTGGCTGGTTAGCTTGTCGATAAAATCCAGAATATATTTTCTTCTGACATCAGTTCTCTGTTGTTCGAGTTGAATCAGTTTCTCCAGATGCTTTCGAAACACTTCAACCTCATGGAGACATGTCTCTTTGGAAAGATCTGGAAATTTTGACTTTATTTTCTGAAGGTATTCAGCGGTGTTTAATTCTGTTTTGGAAATATAGATATGCTTAAAAACATTCTGCTCACTTGCGTCGTGATGGAACAGCTTGTCGGCATAAAAGCGGCCGCATTCTTCAGATAAAGCGCTCCCATGGGCTTGTGCGGTCAACTGCATTTTATAAAACAACTCCCATATTTCAATATCCATGTGTTCAAATACACAGTAATCACACCCGATTTCACCCAAGATTTCCCGGATATAAGCCATGCTGGGATGCCCATTAGCAAAATGCTCTTCGATCCAGCGGTGCTTTACACCATTCAGCATTTCATAATGATCGCTTACATTTCGTTCAGCCTGAATGACAAAATCTTCATCGAATGGCGCAGCATGGAAAACACCGATTTTTGCGACTCTGTATGACTCCCCAAAAAAAGCTTTATGTTTTTCGTGTGGCACATGCTCCAATACTGCCAATGAAATCACAAAGTCATAAGAGTTATTTTCTAACATATTCAAATCTGCGGCATCAGCCTCAATAAAATCAGCTCGCAGGTCGCGTAAATTTTCCGGATACAGGTTGGCAGGAGTCACGCGCGCTTGCGGAAAAAATTTACCCAAATAGTTAAAACCGTCCGAACCTATTTCAAGGATGTTTGGACTTTCAATGCGATGCAGTTTCGAGACGTTGGCAAGAAACATGGATGCAATTTTATATCGCGCATACAGTTCAAAAAACATCTCAATTTTCTCCTACCTTTGGGATTTCAAATCTCCGGTTGCAAAATCTGTCCTCAACTACGTTTGTTATCAAGTAATCTGTCTCCACCACACTGTATGTGTTTCCAAGTAAATGGAAAATAAAGTCAGGGAGTTTCTTATTCATGGCTGCTACCTGATGGATATTATTTTCGTCGCGTGCGACATAGTCCAAGATGGCATCGTGCATCTCATATAAACTGTCGATCTGGGTTTTTGTCCTGTGCTCAGGAGCAAACATGGGTTGACCGTGGCTATCGAAATCCTCTAAAGTCGGTTCATATGATGTTAAAATATTTTCCATGAAGAAATAATCTTCCAATAGATAATAATTCTCCTTATAAGCATATCCCATGCCTAACCAAGTTTCAATCTTCAAATCCGCCTTATAGTTATCATTGATTCGTGAAAAATAAATTCCATACAACTCATAATCAACAAAATGTGATAACGCCTTTTGGCATGTTCCGCTAGAAAAAAAATCAAAAAAACCCACCCGACTTCCATTTTTTACTTGTAAACATTCTATATAACGTAAATAATTCGCTCGAACCGTCCGGGAGTGTTTCATAATCGCATCTCGATGCTCGATCAGATACGCATTCAGGTTTTCGCCTCCGAACGCCTCAATTTCATCTTCTGTCAGGCGGAACCTGTTTTTAAGCATGTCTTTGAGAGAGCCAGAGTAAGGTAACGACGCAAAATATAAGATATCATCATCTGAATTCAATCCAGCCAAAGAAGCAACTATCCGCGATGTATAGAAATAATGTGTTATCGGGAAGTCGGGAATTTTATCATGCAGTAATTTACTGATTTTATCTAAAAGAAAACCATCTCTCGCGCTAAAAAATATGTGCTCCAACTTCAATTCATTTGCTTTTGCGGTCAACCATCCGAAAAAACTGTAAATTATCGGGGCAATAAATGAATATGCCACTTCATAATTATTCTTCACACGAAATTTTCCACGCGTATCGCTGAACAGGAAAGCGTCATTCAACTGTCTTCCAATGAACTCCGCAATCATCAATCGATTACAGAGTGTGTCATCATATTTCAGCAGTTCGCAGGCATAAGAATCTTCCAACATGACAAGCGCGCTTTCGATTGGAAAAACGTCATCAATCCCATATTCTTTCGCAAAGCGTTCATCCGCCTCGTGATTGTCTCCGACATGCAGCATCTTTTTCCCGCCTGCCCTGGATCGGAGGATGATGTCAAACAAGCCATTGCTCTTGGTAACACCATGATCGCAAGATACAAATATTTGAGTTTGATTGATTTTTATCCCAAGGTCAACCAGCAGGCGACGGAGAATAGGTTCTGGCAAATACATATCGGAAGTCAGGATTACTTCTTTTGACGCTGTAATTGCAAAGTGGAGCGCCTCGCACATTGACTTTCTTGGGATCAAATATTGTGCTTCGGTTTGTATTTCAATGTCTTTCCATAGTATTTTCATTTCGTCCGATATTTCAAGCGCCAATTGTATTCGATCATAAATCTCATGTATGTCTGGGACTTTTCCCTCGTTGTACAGTTCTCTCTCTGCCTTTACGCGCGCTTCGGCATATATTTGCTTTTGATATTCTGTGCCTTCAATTTTACTCGCTACAATCAGGAAAATATCATGTGGATACAATACGCGGCGCATGACAAGTGTGTCAAAAACATCAAAACTTACAACGTCGGCTTGCAATATCCTTTCCTTCAATGTCGCCATGTTCATGCCACGGTATCTGTCAAAGGATTTTTCGACGGTTTTTTGTATTCCAAGGACCTTCCCATTGAAATCGAACACCCTGATAGAATGAGTGGCGCAAAACGACGCGATCCTTCTGAAAATGATCCGAGTAATGCTGGCCTTGGCAACTATGATAATGGTGTCAACGCCCAGCTCCAGAACTTCTTTTTCGGAAATAATTTTTTTCCCGTAGATCATTTCACCTGTTCTAGCCTGATCCATCAAGCCAACAATATTGTGCTCTTTAAAATGTTGCAGGATGCGTTGTGTATTTTCACCAATTCCATAAATCACAAGTTTTTTCTGTGCAAGCGTTTCAAAATGGAGTCGAAAGGAATCCAATACATACTGTTTTTCGCTGATCATAATTTTTCCATTAGATTATTCTGATACAATGAAAATTCATAAATCTCGATGCTGTATCCGGGCAATATCCGCCTGGTTAAAAAAAATCAATGAAACCGCAAAACCCTGATTCAAGGCATTTTCATTGATATACCGGGCTATATCGATAGAAGAGAAGGGTAATGGGGAATTCCAGGTGTTTGCAAAGTTGGATGTTTCGTTTGAAAGTATGACGCTCATCGCATTGATTTCATGGCATAAATTTATAAAACCGTCAACATCTTCAGTATTGTCGTTAATACCTGGCAACAAGATATATTTTAATTCGATTTTTCCTCCTGCTTGAGCATACCGCTTGAGATTCCTGCATACCCGGTCATATGAATTGCGGCCTTTTATTTTCGCAAATGTTTCCTTGGTTCCGGCATCCATGCTAACAAGCAAAGACGAGTTATTATTGCTTTTTAGAAAACCTTCGATTTTATCGTTGTATATTCCCGCGTTCGTAAATATCTTGGTGAGATATTTTCCACAAGCCTCAATGATCGCATCGCGTTGCGGATGAACAGCTATTTCACCTTGCGCCAGGGTGATGGACAGATTTTCATCGATCAGTTTTTTATTTTTTAGAGCTTTTATAAGCAATGGAAAATCAGACTTTGGCTCGTCTGCCCTATGCCAGACTTTACAATAAGCACAACGAAATTGGCAAAAGCCGGTACCGGACAAGGTAATCCTTTTGATTTTACCTGCACCCAACCAATGTTGCTCCAAGAGGAAAGGGCAAGCATTGCAATAATCATCGCACGCCCCAGTACGATTAAACTGTTCCATTACACTACTCCGTAAGGATAGGTAATTTTCAATGGCTTTTTCACAATCGTTGGAATCAATTAAAACATACGGTTTTTTGGGCCATGGAATGCAACAGGGATACAAATATTGATTATAGAGGTTAAGCTCATGTGTCAATGCAAAACAGCTTTTATATTTTCTCCCTATCTTTCCATTCAATATCTGCTCTTTGGAAACCAGCCCACTGGCAACAAGCTCTTTTGATACTTCATCCCAATCTCTCAATGTTATGTATAAAAAAAACTCAGGAAATCTCCGTGTGGCTTCCCGCAGAGATAGTATCTCCTTCCCCCTCTTCCCCCACCCCCCCCTAAAAATAATGTCCCTTGCTTTTTGGGGTTTTTATCCACAAAACAAACTGGTTCAATCCCAATATCTTTCAAATCATCAGCAATTTCAGGAGCGCTCATGCCTGCGCCGTAGAAAATGATGGGCCTTTTTTTTTTGCTAACTGTTCTGGTATAAATATTTTCCATGTCTTCACCTTGATTTTTCAAATTTCTCAATCAGTCTATCAAACAAGTTCTTTGACATTCCATCGGCAAATAAACTGCGAATTTTATTCATGTCACAACGCGCAAGGCTTCCGTTTTTCTTTTCAGAAAATTAATTGAGCCAAGCTCCGTTTCCGGTATCTTCTCATCCGCGTGTTTATACGTATCCGAATAAATTTCATTATAACCAAAATCAAAAAGTTGCTCGGCTATCTCTTGATAATGTTCGGTGTTAATGATGATCAGCGTGACATGGATAATTTCATTTTATTGAATTCCAAGTATTTGCTCGTTTTCCATCGCCTCAAACAGGGCGCGAAAGATGTAGTAGTCGGCGGGCGTGGTAATTTTCATATTGTTCGGTGTACTCTGAACCGTGTACATTTCGACGCCGTAGATACTACACAGGTGCGCGGAATCAATCGCCCTTACTCCGTCATGCCGCGCCCGCTGGTACAAGCCCCAAATCATTCCGTATCTGAATGACTGCGGAGCCTTTGCCGAGTACATCTTCGCCCGCGGGGGTACCTCCGCTATCCGGTCGTCGCCGTCCAGTCGCACAATACTCTCCGTCGCCGCCTCAGCCGTTATCGCAACACCGAGCTCTTTGACCTTGGCGATGTTTGCCGAGATCAGTTCCGCGTTTATCAGCGGCCGGACACCGTCGTGTATCAGCACGATGTCATCGGGCGCGCATTTACCATCCAGCGCTTTTAGCCCGTTATATATGGACTTGTCGCTGCCATCCCCGCCTGGGACGATCCGGCTGATTTTCTCAAAGGCATACTGCCTGAGCATACGTCCCAAATCCTGAATCCAGTTTTCCAAGCAAGCGACAATGATACTGTCTATTTCCGGGTGTATCTCAAAGTGTTCGAGCGTATAGATGATTACAGGCTTGCCGTGCAGTTCAAGGAATTGCTTCGGCTTCGCACGAGTGTTCATCCGTTGTCCTGTGCCGCCCGCAAAAATAAGCGCTGTCGTCATTCGCGGCATCTTCTATCCGAGCATGGCTTTCCTGATAAAGTCATATATCATCTGTCCTGCCGTACCGTTAACGTGTACATTTATCTCTTTTGCAATCGCCATGCGCTTGTTCATCAATTCGCCCATTTTGTCCATATCGGTTTCGCTTGTCAAGTGATTGAGAAAATCCGCTAATCCAATCACATCATCTTCGTAATAGCAACAGTCATACACTGATTTCATTTGTCCGGTGCCTGTCAAAAATGCGCCCGCAAGCAACGGCTTTATTTGTGCCATAGTTTCCGCCAAATACCTGCCCATTTTATATTTTCGCTCTTTTGTTACAAAGTTATATTCAATAATAGTTTCGACTGATCCAACATATGCAAATATACTGTCGTCAATAATAGTCAGCGCTTTGTATCGGCAGCATTCTTTGCTACTTTGCGCGTTTTTATCGTCCGACAGATCAAATTCAAATTCATCGGCAATTGAAACAATGTTCGTGTGTACGTCGATTTTATAGGGATGTCTTGAAAAAGAAGGAAACAACCATACAAAACCTCCGCCATAGACTATTGGGTAGAATCCGTGCGGTTCGGTGTCGTCAAGATATATCTCCGTAAATTCCTTGATAATGCCCATTTTTGGATTCCACTTTACAACAGGAGTTGTAGTGAAAAACCTCGGCGAAAGCCAGTAATTCTCTCCGTCAAAGCAGATTCCACCGTAACGATAGCCCTTTTTACCGGCTTCATTAACAGTGGAACGCTGTGTTTCCATATTGAATTCAACGACCGCGTTTGCTCCGCAGGCCGCAAGCCAAATCGATTTGCCCACAACGACCGGACGTAAGAAAAACACGTCCTGCACATCGCCTATCCGCTTTTCCAAAGGCTCAATCCAGTCGGAATAGTAATCCATCTCACCCGTTGCAGGATCAAGCCGCACGATGGCGGGATATAGATACGGCGTAAAATACACATAGTCGCCGTAAGCAACCGCTCCACAAAAATCGCTGTGATACGCTTCTTCATCTCCTGATTTTTTGTACGAAAATTTCGTAAACGTATCATCCACAACAGAATAAGCCGCAATCTCTTTCGCATAAAACGGGGGAAAGTAAATAACCCCCTTGTTCTCGACGGGGGTTTGATATAGCATGGCGTTGAATCGTGTGATGCATTCCACTTCGCCGGGGAAACTGCCTACAAACCGACTCTCCCATGTATTTTTATTCATTTTGAAAAGAGCGTTTATCTGCCTGATGGAAAACCAAATATCAGTTTCACCAGCGTATAAATAAGCAGGTAAAAACCGAAATTCGCCTTGGTCTTGTTGTTGGAGAATATTACCTAGCATCACAGGCTTTCCTGTGACTTGATACAATGGCACTATGCTCGACTCATCCCCATAATACGCATCGCTCCATGCAATGGCCCGGTGCAAATCGGCGGTGTCGTCGTATATGCCAAACCCTTGCCGTTTATATTTCGCGACTATCTCCAGATAGTCGCTGTGCAGTTGCGGACGCATTGACTGGCAAGTCGCTTCGCTCATCGGGTGAGGCCGCCACCAGAGAACGGCGTCGTCACGATTCCTGAACCTCTCGAAGGTGTAGCGCAGCTTTGCCAGCACTTTCTCGTTGCCCTTAAGCAAGGCGCTGACGCTCGTATTATAGAGAATGACCTTTTTCCTCGTCCCGTCGGGTTTTTCGATGAGCCTGTTCCATTCGTCGGGAATTTTGCAATTCTCGCATTTCGTGTGGATGACCTTGTCGAACTTGGGCGAACCCAGCGCAATGAATTTTTCTTCGAGCTTTCCAAACCCGCCCGGGCGGTTATTCTTTTTTTCGATCTCCCTGAAGACGCGAATATAAGTATCCCTGACCTTGTTTGACTGTACGATGACCTTGTCAGCGTATAGCACGCCGGTACACGTGCAAAAATGCTCTGGAACATCGTCCACACAGACAAAGTAAGGAATATACACGAGCAAATCCGTGAATTCCTTCAACCGCTGGCTGTAAAAATAGGGATGAACGCTCTTTACGTAATTATTGTCGTCGTAGGGCGAATGGATGAC
>JAIRZF010000267.1 GCA_031267385.1 Dysgonamonadaceae bacterium
TACTTCGTTCATACTACCACAGTATGGACATTTGATACGTGTCTCAAATTGGTTTGCTCTTGACAAAGTTGCATGGCAATTAGCGCATTTTAATTGGATTAGTTTTAAAGAATTTTCCATAATGACAACGATAATTTTTTAGATGAATTGATTTGTATTTAAAAAATAATTTTCTTCATAAACTGAAATTGACAAAAGCGGCCGTTCCGAATATTGAAATCCGGAAAAGCCGCGTAGTTGTTTTTTTAAAATATTGTTTGTATCTTCCCGCCCGCATGAATGTGCGAGTGGTTTACTTAGTGTTTTACTTAAATTAAGGAGTAGAACAGCTGCTGTAAGTCTCTCTCTCTCTCTCTCTCTAACATAAATAACTGTTCAAACAAATTTGAAACGTTAAATAATGTTAAATTTCCAGAAAAAGAAAAACAAGCGTTTTTATTTGTGAATGAAAATCGCATCCTGATTTATTTACAAATTCACCGCAAAGATGAGGATTATATTTTAAATTTACAAAATAAATGCAAAAAAAGTGTGAGTTCTGAAAATCAAAATTTGCCACGATTCATTTGTTGTGTAGGTTGCCCTAAGAGATACGCACCTTACCGATGGCCTACATTGTAATGGCGTTCCAATGGAACATGTTCTGTTTATCTCAATCTTTACCAAAATTCTATTGAGCATACAGTTGATTTTATCTGGCTTTTCTTCAATGACAATTCCGTACCTCCATGAATGGCGAAATCGTCAATTTCCGATACTATGGGAATTAAAAACCCATGGGGCTGTTCCAATTTTATTTCGAACTTGCGTTAAATAAAGTTAATTTATTTGTCTATTATAAATTTTCATTATACATTTGGCAAATGAAAATCGATTTTTACATTTTATTACTTCTTAAATATATTGGGTAATAATTTTTATAAAAAGCATGTAATGAAAAGACTACATAACAAAAAGGTATCCATGCAAAGCATCGCAGACGCTGTAGGCGTAGCACGATCAACAGTTTCTTTTGTTCTCAACGGAAAAGAAAAAGAAGGACATATTAACGAAGAAATCGCTGAAAAAATACGGAAAACTGCAAAGGAAATGAATTATGAATTTAACCAGGTTGCTCGAAGTTTGCGAACAGGACGTTCATACACTATTGCATTAGTTGTAGCAAATATTTCGGATGTGTTTTTTGGAACCTTGGCATATCATATTCAGGAATGTGCAGAAGAAAAAGGATATCTTTTAGTCATATTGAATACGGGGGAAAAGAAAGAAAGATTGTCGCCGATTTTCAAAATGCTCAAAAACAGGCAGGTCGATGGCATAATTATGGTACCTGTAACTAACACGGAAAGTGATTTTATCGAAAATTTAAATCCGGACATACCAATGGTTTTTGTTGACCGTTATTTTGAAACCTTTAATACGAGTCGGATTCATATAAACAATTATGAAATTTCAAAAACGGCAACACAATTACTAATCGATAAAGGTTGCAAAAGAATAGTGCTTGTTTCATACTGTGAAACCCTTATGCATATCCAGGAAAGAAAAAGAGGATATATTGACGCATTGTCGGAAAATAATTATTATGCCGAAGATCTTATTTGTGAGGTAAATTATTTGAATCCTAAAGACAGTATAGCCGATTTTTTAAATAAAAAATTTCGGGAATCCCCGGCAATTGACGGTATTTTCATGGCAACCGGGGGATTATCATCTATTACTATTCGTTGTTTAATAGACATGAATATCAAATTACAATCGGATGTCCAACTCATTGGTTTCGGAAATATTGATACTATTACCTCTGTTTCAATTCCGTGTATCAAACAACCCATGCTCGAAATGTGCCAACATTCGATGGATATTTTATTGAATCAGATAGAATCTCCTGACAGTAAACCAATTGATTGCAAATTGCCTGCATTTGTTGTTAAGGATTAATCTCTCTCTTTTTTTTTATTTAAATTAAAAATCGATTTTTAATCAGATAAAGTGTGTTTTTTTAACAATTGAATAATAAATGCCTATGGAAAACAACTATAGAAGAAAAAGCAGCAGCGCTTTCATACAGCATTGCTACCAAGTAATTAATCAATCCACATACCCTCAATGCCCTTTGTAACGTCATTGATGATAAGAATTAATTATTAAAGCAATTAAACTCTATTAAATCTATAAATTTATTTTCAATTTTTAAAATGATTATGAGTATGAGAATTATAACAATATTTCTATTACTATTTTGTTTTCAAACAAATATTAACGCTGAATTTCAAGTCAAACAACAAGAGGGAATTACAGTTGTCGGTACAGTTTCCGACATAGATGGACCGATTATTGGAGTCAATATATCTTTGAAAGGGACTCCTATCGGTACGGTAACGGATTTGGATGGGAAATATACCATTATTGTTCCTGATAAAGAATCAAGGCTGATATTTACTTATGTAGGATATAATTCGCAAGAACTTATTATAGGAAACCGGACAACCCTCGATGTTGTCATGAAAGGATTCCTATCGTTAGATGAAGTGGTCGTTGTGGGTTATGGCGTTCAGAAAAAAGAAAACCTGACTGGAGCCGTATCCATGGTGAATATGGAAAAAGTGTTGGGTGATCGACCGATAACCAGTGTCGGAGCGGCGTTGCAAGGCACTACGCCAGGGTTAGTGGTCACCGGAAATGCGATTCCCGGTACATCAAAAAGCATTAATATACGTGGAACAACGTCTATTAATGGCGGTGATCCGTTAGTCCTGATTGACAATGTGCCGGGCTCGATAGATATGCTCAATCCTGAAGATATTGAATCTGTATCTGTCTTGAAGGATGCTGCATCATCTGCTATTTACGGGGCCAGGGGCGCATTTGGCGTGATTCTGATTACTACCAAAAAGGCCCGTAAAAACACAAAATTCCAGTTGAATTATAACAATAATTTCGGTTTCCAGAAAACAATCAACCAGGTGGAACAAGCTTCGATTATTGAAACGCTGGAAACATTAGATCATTTTTCTTTAGATGGTAAATATTTTGCTCAAGGACAGATTTTTAAAGATTGGATCGGATATGTGAAAGATTATAATGCCGATCCATCTAAATATCCTGCGAATGGTATTTATGTCCCGGAGGGACAAAGTATATACTATTACCTGAAAGATAATGATATACAGAACGCTGTACTTGATAAATACGGATTCCAGCAGACACATAACGTATCGGCCAGCGGCGGTACCGACAAGTTAACCTATCGTATATCATTGGGGTATACGGATCAGGACGGAATATTGGTTACCAATAAAGACCATTACCAGCGGATCACCATGGGTACCTACCTCAGCGCGGATATCACATCCTGGCTTAATCAATCCGTTGACGTCCGCTATGCCGAAAGCAATCGTTCTTATATTGAAAATGCTGATGGCGGTATCTACTATGCCCGGTTCCCCAGATGGCATCCGGACGGAGATATCGTCAGGAATAATGCACCGAACGAACCGGCGCTTCCGGTCAATTCACCCCAAAATTACGTGCGATTAACAGATCCGACGAGATATAATACAGCTAATCCCCGTATTTTCAGCCATACCAGTATCCGTCCGGTGAAAGGACTTGAAGTCGTCTTCGATTATACGTACGACAGGAGCGATTGGGACAAAAAATGGTTCAACAGTCCGGTCACTATGACTACCATACAAATGGGGTTGATATCTTCCAGTACGCCGGAGAGTGGACGTTATCGGAACGACAAACAGAAGACCACTTACAGCGCCATTAATACGTATGCTACCTACCAGTTGAGTTTGCATGAACTGCATAATTTTAAGTTGATGAGCGGTTTTGCACAGGAACACTATTATAGGGAAACTTTATGGGCGCAAAGGGATGGTATGATGAACCTCGGCATGCCGAGCATCAGCGGAGCTATCGGCACAATGAATATGGGGGATCAATACAGGGAGAATGCTATCCGCAGTGGTTTCTTCCGGTTCAACTATGATTATCTGGGTCGATATTTGCTGGAAGCCAACGGACGATATGACGGTTCTTCCAAATTTCCCGCCAAAAGCCGCTTTGCTTTCTTCCCTTCTTTTTCGGCAGGATGGCAGGTTGCGCAGGAATCCTGGATGGGATGGAGCAAAGAATGGGTGGATGAGTTCAAATTACGTGCCTCTTGGGGACAAATCGGCAATCAAAATATTTCCGAATATGCGTTTATCCCCGACATGACTTCTATTAAATCCACCTGGATTCAAGACGGGCAACTACCGATGACACTTGGGATGCCGAATATGGTTAGTGACAGTTTTACCTGGGAAACAGCTGAAACACTTGATTTTGGGATTGATTTCAGGCTGTTGAAGGGTAAGCTTTCAGGAACTTATGACTGGTACAGGCGGGATACAAGGGGTATGTTGATGGCAGGAAAAGAATTTCCGGAAGTTGTCGGTGCTGTAGCGCCCTTGCAGAACGCCGCCGACCTTCGTACCACAGGATGGGAATTTGCCGTTACATGGCGCGACCAAATCAACAATGTGGGATACAGTATCGGTTTCAACATTTTTGACGCCCGTACCCAAATCACTAAATATGCGAATGAAGCAGGTTTGTTTGGATCTGGTATTTACCGTGAAGGAATGTGGCTGGGTGAAATATGGGGATATACCACAGATGGATTTTATACCATCGACGATTTTGAGGACGGATGGCAAAATGGTACGTGGCGGTTGAAAGAAGGTGTTACCACCATTAACGGGTATAACAATTTACGTCCGGGCGACATCAAGTTCAAAAACCTGAGGGATGACCCTGATAACAACAGTGTCAACCGGATTGATGAAGGACACAACACAATCGATGATCCGGGCGACCGTTCCATTATCGGTAACAATACTATGCGTTATCAATACGGGGCAAATTTCGGCATCAACTGGAAAGGATTTGACCTGTCTGCGTTTTTTCAGGGTGTAGGAAAACGTCAAAACTGGCTGAGCGGAGATCTGATGTTCCCGCTTATGAATGGACGGAATGGTACAATGTATTCTCATCAACTCGATTTTTGGAAACCGATTGACTCTGAAAATGGAAATTGGAATCCCGTGAGCCCAAATCCTATGTATGCCCGTTTATATGGCGAAGCGCCCAATGCCAATTCCAATAACCGTCAGCAAACTAAATTCCTTTCAAATACAGCCTATCTGCGTTTGAAAAATGTAACCTTGGGATACAGGATCCCTTCAGTAATCGTCCGTAAAATAAGCCTTACTAACGTAAAACTGTTTTTTTCGGCAGAGGATCTATATACTTGGGATCATTTACCAAAAGGGTATGATCCGGAACGGCTCAATTGGGGTTATCCTTTCCATACAACTTATTCTTTTGGTATTAACATCACTCTTTAATGTTATTCAAAATGAAACCGGTATGATTCATTAATATCCAAGCGCATGAATTACGAAGTAATCGACGTAGTCAACAATGCACCGGTTCCATATGACCTTTAAAAAACAAATTATGTACATATGAAAACATATAAGATTATATTATTTTTTGCATTGTTTATATTAATCAATGCATGTAACGATGAATATCTCGATAAAAAACCTATCGAAACGCAAACTGAAGCAACTGCCTTTAGGAGTTATGAGAATTTCAAAACATTTGCCTGGTCGTTATACACGTGTTTTGGCTATAACAATAATAATGCTGCTACTTTTGATGCCAGTCTCAGATATAACCAGTATATACAATTTTGGCAGTTTGGAAACTCGCAATTTGGTCGTTACGAAGGCGACAGGCTGGCGGGGTACCTGTCAACCTATTCTCCTAACGAGGACAACGATTATCGTTCTCAAAACGCTATCGTACCTTCCAGCGGAGGCGGATGGGATTATAGTTTCATCCGCAGAGTTTGCCTGATGCTTGACAACGTTGATCAATCGGACATGACTGATGCCGAAAAAGCGCATTGGCGCTCGGTCGGTTATTTCTTCCATTCCTATTGTTATATGGAAATGATCTCACGTTTTGGCAATGTGCAATGGGTAGACCATGTCATCGGAGATTCGGAAAATGATATCATTTATGGTCCGCGTTCTCCCCGCAAAGAAGTTGCCGACAAGGTACTGGAAAACTTACAATATGCCGAAAAAAACATCAAGGCTGCGGGTGATGGCGCCAACACCATCAACGTTAATTGTGTTCGCGCATTAATGTCGCGTTTTTGCCTGTTCGAAGGCACCTGGCGGAAATACCATGAATTGAGCGATGCCGATATATACTTAGATGAATCTATCCGGGTTTCGGCTGAACTGATGAAATCTTTCCCCAATGTGGACAGCAATTATGACAACCTGATGAATAGCGAAGATTTAAGCACTTACAGAGGTATCATCCTTTATATAAGTTTTGTAAAAGACATTATGATGAATGGCGTTGGCTACACCGAACGCACATCGACCGGAAAGTATGAAATGCACAAGGCAACGGTGGAGATGTACTTGTGTTCCGATGGTAATACTATATCCAACAGTCTGTTGTATGATGGCGATAAAACGATGTACGACGAATTCCGAAACCGTGACCGCCGACTGCTGCTTCAGGTTGTACCGCCCCACTTTATGAATACGGAATGTGATGTGAATTTTAACTCCCTGGGACGCGCCAACAACTATAGTTATAATGCCAATATTGATAAGAATGAATATGTTGAACTCATTAAACAAATACTTTCAAATGACAAATCCAAACGATTGCCGGTATTCAATTGGAGTGGCACCATGAACTGGATGTCGCCCAATGTACTGGGGCCGGGACAAGCGCCCATGGCATCGCGTTCAGGATATTACATGTGGCGTAACTACAACTTGTGGGACGATAACAGCAATCAGCTAGCCATAAACCATGCCGATAAACCATTGTTTTATATCGAAGAGGTATTGCTGAACTACGCCGAAGCCATGTTCGAAAGAGGTCAGTTCAACCAAGTTGTTGCCGATGCCACCATTAATAAATTACGGATACGTGCCAATGTTGCTCCAATGGTAGTTGCCAACATCAACGGAACATTCGACCCGAAACGCGATACAAGTGTAGATCCTGTACTTTGGGAGATACGTCGCGAACGTATGGTCGAATTGATGGGCGAAGGTTTCGGATTTCAGGATATTCGTCGCTGGAAAAAAGGCCCCTGGTACATTAACCGCGATCAGATGGGTGTATATGTCAGGAAATCGGACTTTACAGGCAATGCTACCATCGTGAACGCATGGAAGGGGCTGAGTCTGGTTGACCGTGACTTCAACTCTGCAGCAGATGAAGGATATCTGAAACGCTTTATCAATCCTGTCAAAGAAGGAAAAGGATGGTTAGACAAATACTATCTGTTCCCCATTCCGTTAAACGACTTAGCTTTGAATCCGGAACTGGAACAGAATCCGGGGTGGTAGGATATGAAACAAATTTTTTCAACAACTTAATAAAACAAATATCATGATGAGCAATACAAAAAAATTATCAAGACGAAAATTTATTGGTATGAGCAGTTTGGCAGGAATTGGACTGGCTCTTTCCGGTACTCCTTTGTTGGCTCAATCTTCAGTAACTCAAATAGAGGCATTGGTTACAAGTAAAAAATTTAAAATGGGGATTATCGGATGTGGCAACCGGAGTAAGCAACTTATCGGCGCATTAAACAGTGTTCAGGAAATTGAAATTACCGCGCTTTGTGATATCGTCCCTCACAAAATGGAACAGCGTTCGCTGTTGATTAAAGGTGGTCCGAAACCAAAATTTGTGAATAGTCTGGATGAATTGCTGAAAATGAATGAATTGGATTGTATCTGTGTAGTAACGCCGAATGATACGCACAAAAGCATTGTAATTCAGGCGCTTGAAGCAGGAAAGCACGTATTCTGCGAAAAGCCGATGGCGCTGACCGTCGCCGATTGCAACGAAATGATCGGCGCCGTAGAACGTACAAGGAAAGCATTGCAAATCGGTCATCAACGCCGTCATTCCGAAGAATGGAAGCTTTTGGCGGATACAATCCACAGCAAACCGCTTGGGAAAATACTTCAGTCCAGTTTGTATGACTTTCGAGGCGACTGGAGAGTGCCCGAGGCAGATGAGTATCCTGCCGGAGTAGAATATTGGAGATTGAACCAAAAGCGTAGCGGTGGTGTAGTTTATGAAATGGGTGCACACATCATTGACGTAAATAATTGGATATTCGACAGCGATCCGGTTTCAATATGCAGCCTGCAAGGCGTCAATAATTTCTCGTTACGCAAGCGCGACTCGAGCGACCATGCAGGAGTACTTGCAGAATATGCCAATGGAGCATTGATGAATTATGGCGGGAATGTATATAATTACGGTTCCACTGCGCTGGATACGTTTTTTTGTGTCGGTGGCACTGTACAGTTAGGTGATGGTATACTTTCCATTAAATATGGATCTCCGGCCGGTTTTCCGGCGCCGAAAGATATACCCGCCCCTGAACAAATATCCTTAAAAGCGCGTAATCAGGAAGGAGACGGCACAGCAGAGCAATTCCGGCATTTTGCTCAGGTCATGGATGGTAAAGCAACGGCATTCCCCGACGGGTATATCGGACGCCGTTGCGTTCAGGTGATGGAAGGATCTGTCCGTTCCGCACAGGCAAGAAGAGTAATAGATGTCAAGGAACTGGGATAAATGCAAAAAGGAAAAAGCATAAAAAAAGGAGGCATTCCGTTAAAAGAAAAGATTGCTTACGGTTTGGGTGATGTCGGCAATAACTTCCTGTTCGATATGGGACAAATTTATTTGTTAAAATTCTATACCGACTCGTTGGGATTGCCCGCAGCTACCGCGGGACTTGTTTTCCTGATTACTAAAATCTGGGATGGCTTTGCGGATATTTCCGTAGGTACCTGGATCGACAACAGGAAAAATATAGGGAAAAGTGGTAAATTCAGGCCGTTTATGCTTTATGCGGCCTTACCTCTGGCTTTGATGACAGTAGTCAGTTTTACCACGCCCGGCTTTAGCCTGACCGGAAAAACCGTTTGGGCATTTGGAACCTACATGGCTTTCGGAACCGTTTATAGCATTTTCAATATCCCGTATGGCTCCATGATTCCTGCTATGACCCGTGATGCGGTGGAACGTTCGGATCTTGCTTCCATGCGATGGGCGGGAGCCAATACCGGCTTATTGTTTACAACCATGGCTTTCATGCCCATTGTCACTTCATTCGAAAGTATTCAGACCGGGTATATCGTGGCAGCTTCCGTATTTTCTTTTGCCGGTCTTTTGTTGCAATATACCTGCTACGCCCATGTAAAAGAACGGTATGTAGAGATAAAGCCAAAAAAAGAAAAGAAATCGATAGCGAAAGATTACAAATCCCTGTTGAAAAATGCACCTTTATTAATCCTGTGTTTGGTGAACCTATTCACATTCTCCGCTTTTAATGTCAAATTGGCTGTACAGGTATATTATTGCCAGTATGCGCTGAACGATATTGCCATCGTACCGTACATGGGGTTTTTCAGCATTGGTTGCGTGTTTATCGGCGTAGCCTTGGTTCCTTTTTTTGTACGCCGCATCGGCAAAAAGGCGACCTATGTGTTGGGCAGTGTCATTTGGGCGGTTGCCGATCTGTCGGCATGGTTCTTTGCAACAACTCCTGTCGTTTTTATTGCTTTTGCCTGCTTAGCTTTTTTCGGGACTTCTTTTATCAATACGCTCAACTGGGCGTTAATTTCGGATGCGGTGGAATATGGGGAATGGAAAACCGGACGCCGGTCGGAAGGATTAGTTTATTCCTTTTTTACCTTTTTCCGGAAATTGTCACAAGCTTTGGCCGGATTTATTCCGGGACTCGTTTTGGCTTTGGTCGGATACGTTCCCAACGCCGTACAAAGCCTGCAGGCGCTTAATGGAATCAGGGGACTGATGTTTATCTATCCTGGTGTGTTGGCCATAGCTACATTTATTATTATGTCCGCTTGCTATAAACTTTCGGATGCTAAGTATAACGAAATTGTAGCCGAGTTGAATGAGAGGAAGGCATCGGAATAAAAGTAATTTATTTTCAACTTTCAATTATTTGTGTATGAAACGAGCATGCAAAACTTGCACCCAAGAGCATGAACATGACGCGAGTTCCATATGACCTTTAAAAAACAAATTATGTACATATGAAATCAAAGATTATATTTTTACCGCTGGCGCGCACGACATTTTCAATGCCGGATGCAGAAAGTAATTTCAACAAGTCCTGCCAGCTTCTTGACGGCCTTACGGAAAATTTGCTTCGACCGCAAGGATTGCTGACTTCCCCCGAAATGTTGTCGAATTTTGTTGAAACCATCGATTGTCCTAATCTGATTATTTATCAATGTATTACTTTTATCGGGGGAGATTTTGTTACTGAATTGACGCGGCGTTTCGACTGTCCGATTGTTGTATGGACGGTACGTGAACCTGCCATCGACGGAGGCCGGTTAAAATTAAATTCCCTGACGGGCTCTTTCTCTGCCGGGAACAGCTTATATATGCAGAAACGCAATTATCGGTTTATTTTCGGTAATCCGGATGAACCTTCTGTAATTCAATCATTTAAACAACTGTTTTCGGCATTGGAAATAATCGGAAAACTTCGGGAATTGGTGATTGGGGTAGTCGGTTCACAACCTCCGGGATTTGGTTTCGGCCATATAGACGAAGCCTTGCTGGCCGGAAAGCTTGGAATCCGAACCACCGGAATTGAGGCTGCAAGTATAATAAAAATGGCAGCTTCTTATTCTCCGGAAGCTATAACTGCTTCCATAACGGAATTGAAAGAACGGACTACAGGTTGGGAATCACTTCCTGCCGAAAACGTGGAAAAACATGCCCGCCTGCGTACAGCCTATCAGGAATTTGTGACAAAAAACGGGATTAAGGCGCTGGCTTCCAGGTGCTGGCCGGATTTCTTCACCGAATACAGAGTTCCTGTGTGCGCTGTATTATCATTTCTGAACGATAACAGAATTATTGCAGCCTGTGAAACCGATATGGGCGGAGCCATCAGCATGTTTATCGGTTCGGAACTGACAGGAAGCGCTGCTTACCTCGGCGACCCGGTCGCTATCGATGAAAGTTGCGACGGCATCGTATTCTGGCATTGCGGAGCAGGAGCCACTTGCTTAGCAAGGAAAAAGGAAGGAGCTAAGCTCGGCGTACACCCCAACCGCAAGATCGGGCCGACGATGGAATTTGGCTTGAAAAGCGGAAAAGTTACCATCCTCCGGTTGGGAAAAAGCACTGAAGGGCTTCGCCTGATGGCTAGGAAAGGAGAAGCATTGGATGAACCGCAAAAATTCTGGGGAACCTCAGTCGTTGTAAGGCCGGAAAAAGCCGATTCATCGACAAAGATCGCAGAATTAGTCCACGACGGCTGGGAACCTCACTTTGTAATCGTGTATGGCGATGTCGTGGAGGAACTGCGTCTGATGTGTCAATTACTGGATATTCAATTTTTAGCCTATTAAAAGATGAGTCTGAAAGAATTAAAAGAACTGAACAATCATATATTCATCGAAGAAATTCACAGTCCGGTTTTCCGTACTTATGGAAAAATTATTACCAGTTACGATTTTTCCAGTCTGCTGGATTATATGGAACGGGAAACAACGATACCTGATAAAGGGAATATTTATAAGGCTTCGGTTTCCGAACTGGAGCAATTGGAAATAAAAGAGAAATTCGAAAAAGGATTTTACGGAGAAATGCCTATTCAGATAGGTTATTGTAATGGACAGAATTCCACGCTGAACGGGCTGGAATATCATATAGGCAGTGAGATTGACATCGCCGTAACCGACATGGTTTTGTTACTTGGCCGGTTACAGGATGTGGTTAATGGGCATTTCAATTCGGAAGCTGTGGACATCTTCTTTGTACCAAAAGGAACGGCGTTGCAGCTTTACGAAACTACCTTGCATTTCAGTCCCTGTAAGGTATCTCCGGAAGGATTCAAATGTATTGTTATTTTGCAGAAGGGCACTAACGAGCCGTTAGAAAACGACAGATCAATGTACGGAGATAAGTTTCTTTTTGCCCGGAATAAATGGTTGTTGGCGCATCCCGAATGGAAACCATTGATGGAAAAGGGCGCCTGGCCGGGAATTAGAGGAGGAAATATAGAAATTAAGATCAGTTAATTAAACACATAAAATAACAATGGAGAAACAGGAATTAAAACAATTGGAAGCAAAAGCAAAAGAAATTCGTAAGATGACTATTGATTCCATCGGATATTTGGGAGTGGGTCATATTGGCGGCGCTTTGTCTGTCGTTGAGATACTGACCTTGCTGTATTACAAGCACATGGATACTTCACCTGAAGAACCCAAGCGAAAAGACAGAGACAAACTGGTTTTATCCAAAGGACATGCCGGTCCTACATTATACAGTATATTGGCCGATAAAGGTTTTTTCCCGAAAGAGTGGTTACACACCCTTAATAAGGGAGGTACCAGGTTACCCAGCCATTGCGATATGAATTGCACACCCGGTATCGATATGACAACCGGTTCGTTGGGACAAGGCATGTCGGCAGCTATAGGCATTGCAATGGCTAACCGGCTGGATGGCGTGGATAAGAAAGTATATCTCATCATCGGCGATGGTGAATCAAACGAAGGACAGATATGGGAAGGCGCTATGGCCGCAGCTCATTACAAACTCAACAATCTGATTGCATTTACCGATTACAATAAGATGCAAATAGACGGATACGTTCATGAAATAATGAATATCGACGACCTAAACGCCAAATGGAATGCTTTCGGATGGTTTGTTCAACGGGTGAACGGACATGATTTTCTCGACATGGATATGGCTGTTGAACGTGCCAAACGGGAACTCTACCGGCCGTCAATGATTATCCTGGATACAATTAAGGGAAAAGGGGCTTTCTTCGCAGAAAGAAGATTGGACAACCACAATATGAATGTGAATTATGACACGGCAAAAGAAGCTTGCCGTCTGCTGGATCAGGAAAACTAAAAAAACGTGACACATGATGAATCAATTGGAAATGCGGGCAGTTTATACTCAGACACTAATAGAACTTGCAAAAAAAGACGAGCGGATTGTACTTCTTGAAGCTGACTTAATGAAGGCTTCGGGAACCGGAATATTCAAAAATATATTTCCGGAAAGGACATTTAATATGGGCGTAGCGGAAGCCAACATGGTGGGGGTAGCCGCCGGGCTTTCTGCCGGAGGCAAAATTCCGTTTTCCGATACATTTGCCTGTTTTGCTGCAAGAAGAGCCTACGATCAGTTTTTTATCTCTGGAAACTATGCTCGCCTGAATGTGAAATTAGTCGGCACCGACCCCGGTATTGCGTCCGAGTACAACGGAGGAACCCATATGCCGTTTGAAGATATCGGCATCATGAGAAATATACCTAAATTAGTCGTCTTCGAACCAAGTGATCCGGTTTCTTTGAAAAAATTAGTGGAAAAAAGTGCATCCTATCAGGGTTGTACATATATGCGTCTGCACAGGAAACCTATAACCGTCATTTATTCGGAAGAAGATGAATTTGAACTCGGTAAGGGAAAAATTTTAAAAGACGGAACTGATATTACACTGATTGCCTCTGGAGCCATCATGGTTGCGGAAGCATTAAAGGCAAGTGAACTTCTGATAGAAGAGGGCATATCAGCCGCTGTGATTGATATGCATACGATCAAACCGATTGATACGGAATTGATATTGCATTATGCCCGGAAAACAGGGGGACTGGTTACATGCGAAAACCACCAGCAAATCAATGGGCTTGGTTCGGCTGTCGCTGAGACACTTATAGAAAATTATCCTGTTTTGCTGAATCGAATCGGTGTCCGTGATGAGTTTGGAGAAGTCGGTAAAACAGATTATTTGTTGGAACGCTATCAATTAAGCGCCGGTCATATCGTATCGGCTGCTAAAACAAATCTTGAACAAAGAAAAAAATTAGAGTTGATTCAAATATAGCATCTAATATGTAAATTAACAACTTAAAATCTATTAAAAAAATCATGAAAAAAGATTATTTACTTATGAGGCAGGATATCCCAGCAAAGTTGGTGATATTCTTTATGTTGTCCCTGTTCTTTGTTTCTACTGCCAAAGCACAGCAGAATCTATTGCAAGATCCCGGTTTTGAAGACACCTACACTATCAATTATACGTCAGTAGGGGACCAACCAGGTATATGGGGAGCGATTTTGCAAACCGATTTAGCGGTGGATGGTACAGTAGTTAATAATGCGCAAGGTAACCGGCTTCCGGCCACCGATGCTTTCTTTACCAATAATCCTACTTTCATAGGCGTTCATGGAGGTTCTCAAGCCGGGCGTTTGCCGGCAATGGGTACCGCAGGAATATACCAACTGGTAAACGTAGTCGCGGGTCATACTTATGATTTCAAAGCGTATGCATTAAACTTCAGAACCAATCTCAATAATCAAACGGAAATGAGACCGGAGTATCTGAGAATAAAAAGCGTCGACGGCTTAATTGAGTATGCAAAGGTAGAGATTCCTTTCACGATGGGGAACGTGAATACGTGGTTGGAGGTAAGTGGAAGCGTAACGATCCCTGCCGGTGTAGAACAGGTCAGATTTCAGATCAGCCATTACAGTCAAGCCGCCCCATTTAACTGTCCGGCTACGCTAATTGACGATTGCGAATTTATAGACAAAAGCAACACGGGTGTACCGGACGTAATATTGGATCCGGCAGTGCAAATCATCTCTCAAAATGGGACGCTGATCGTAAAATCAGAAATGCCGATTAAAAAAGTGGAGGTGATCAATTTTTCCGGTCAGCTTTTGCGATCCGTTGCCGGTAATGGAAATTCTATGGAAATCAAAAACTTGCTTCAAGCACAGGCGCTGATCGTGAAGGTTACTGTAAACGGTAGAGTAATTATTCGAAAAATTATAAAATAAAAAAACCAAATGGACAAAATACATTTTTTAGTTATTTTATGTGTTGCATTATTGGTAGTCGGGAATCTGCAAGCGCAGGGAGTGCATGTAACCTCAATTGGGAATCTGAACACCGATGCGCCTGTAATCAATTCCCATGAAAATGATACAGGTGCAAAGCTGTTGGAACTCAACTACCGCGAATATCATGAGGTACTAATCAGCAGTTCTTTTAATTCGGGTAATCCGACAAAGTCTACCTACACACGGATTAAGAAACTGCCGAACGGCAAGTATATTATGTTTTGGCACATCAATGACGTTGGCTCGAATATCTTATATTCCACTAGCCCGAACCTCAAAGATTGGGAAGTGCCGAAAGAGGTTTTTACGCCGATACAAAATATCATGGTTACGGTGCAAGGACAACAGAAGGCCGACAGGAGGACGTATAATACTGCCGATGCGCTGGTGCTTCAAAACGGAGACCTGATGGTAGTGGCCTCTTTCCGTGCAAATACTAATCTGTATAGTACGAATGACGGCAATGGTATCGCAATGCGTATAAGTAAGGACAACGGCCAAACCTGGGGAGAGGTAAAGGATATTTTCCGCGGGATGAATTGGGAACCGCAAATCCTTCAACTTCCGTCGGGCGAAATCCAAGTATATTTTACCCATTCGAGTACAAACAATCAAATGCAGTTCGACAAAGGTATTGTAGGTAACGCTTTGGTGAGATCATCCGGTACGGCAATTATCCGTTCTTTCGATAACGGAGAAACATGGGAATCACACTTGCCCGAAAATGAATTTTACGGGCAAGTGATTGCCCAACGGTTTACCAAAACAGAAAAAGACGTTAATAGATATACTCACCAAATGCCCTGTGCAGTGTTGTTGAATAATACGAATACCATTGCTCTTGTCACGGAAGATGATCCCCAAAATACTGCGCAATACCAAATTTCCATATCCTATTCAACTGATAACTGGGCGCATTATATGAATCCTAACTCGGTATTTGGCGAAGTTGAGGAGGGGCCTGCGGATAAACAATTGGGAATATGGGGTAATGGTGCAGCTCCGTACCTAAAACAGTTTCCTTCGGGAGAGACCGTTGTTTCCTATAATACAAGTAAATATACTGTTCGTCTGGGAGACGCCCAGGCCCGCGCATTTACGCAACCGTATGAGCCTTTTCGCCATGGCGGTTATTGGGGAGCGCTGGAACCGGATGGTTCACACACCATGATAGGAACAGTTACAACTGCACAAATCTCCAACAACAACAGGCATATCCTCATTGGGAAGATGCAGCTCAACCATACAATTTTCCCCACAAACATCACCCCGACGATTGACGGAAATAATGATGACTGGGCAAATAATACCGACGCCTTTTTTGTGGGCAGCGACTCGCAGGCGCAGGCGGCAGTACGAATGGCATATGATGATGATAATCTGTATCTTTTGGTAGAACGGCTAGATGATGATTTACTGCCTTCGGATGTGTTGGATATCTATCTGCATGCCGGTACAGGGGCATTGAACAGTTCCTCTTTACGGCTAAAAATCGGAACGGAAGGCGTTCAGCAAATAGCCCGTTATTCGGAAGAGAAGTGGATGAATGTTGAAGCGCCGGAAATTCAATCCCAGTCGCTTGTACTCGGGACCGTTTCCAATTCAAATGACAGCGACGAGGGATATATAGCAGAGGTAGCTATTCCCCGTTCGGTAATTCAGGCAAATGGTTCTATCGTTAAAATCGCTTTCGTTCTGTTTAATCAGGATGATGGTACGGAAGCGATTGAGGATGAACTCAGCAATATCAATCTAAATCTACCAGATGGGTGGCTCAAAATGGATAATCCTAAAGCAGGTGCGTGCGGCGACGACCTCTTGTGGACATTTGTGGACGGTACGCTTACCATTAGTGGTTGGGGAGACATGTGGAATTTCCCCGGTCAGGAAGGCGTCCCCTGGGTTTCCGAACGAGCTTCCATTACCTCCGTCAACCTGTCGCCCGAAATGACAAGCATCGGAAATTACACATTCAGTGGTTGCGAAAATCTTACTTCGATCAATCTTCCCGGCAGCATAACAGCTCTCGGCGATTTCGCCTTCTCCGGATGTACGGAACTTACTTCGATCGAGATTCCCGAAAACGTGGGAAGCATCGGAGACCGGACGTTCTACCTGTGCAGCAAACTGACTGCTATTGAAACACCTGAAAGTAACACCGCTTATACTTCGAAAAACGGAATATTGTTCAACAAAACAAAAACCACTTTAATCCAATATCCGGAAGAAAAGACGGAAGAAAGTTATTCGATTCCCGAAAGCGTGACAACCATTGGAAATTATGCTTTTGCCGGTTGTGACGAACTCCATTTGATTACTATCCCGGAAGACGTAATAAGCATTGGCGATTCTGCCTTTGCCCGTTGCAATAACTTAACCATAAATGTAAAAGCGAAAACTCCTCC
The DNA here is from genome assembly GCA_031267385.1 of Dysgonamonadaceae bacterium. Classification (GTDB taxonomy): domain Bacteria; phylum Bacteroidota; class Bacteroidia; order Bacteroidales; family Azobacteroidaceae; genus BNXB01. The sequence continues at coordinate 17,448 of JAIRZF010000267.1, forward strand.
CAGTCTTGGAGATGGTGTTTTTTATGAAGAAGGTGTTTCGATTGTCGTTGCTCTCCATGTACCTTGCGGCACGGAATCGGCTTACCTGAGCGATGCAGATTGGATTTTATTCTTAAATGCAGATATAATAGCCGGAGATATATCGCCCGAGATTACCCTGCAAAGCAACGATGAAACGATGGGCGAAGTCACATTCGAACAGGAAAATTCCTGTGAAAACAATAATACAGCCATCATAAAAGCGACCGCTAACCCGGATCACTATTTCGTGAAATGGAACGACGGCGACCAGAACAATCCGCGCACGATTACCATAGCGCAGGATATAACTCTTACCGCCGAGTTTGCCCCGCTGGAAGAATATGCCCCTATATTACTCACGGATTTGGACGACGCCTCCGTCTGTGCCGGAGAAAGCCATACTTTCGAAATTAAGGTCAAAGGAGAGAACCTGACCTACGAATGGTACTTCAACAACAAACGTATTCCAGGTGCAAACAAGAACACGTATACGGTGACGGACGCGAATTCCGGAAATTACGGAAACTACCATGCAATTGTCCGGACTGAAATCGGGGACTTCAAAGCGAGTACTTACAGCAAAAATGTACGCCTCTGGGTGGCGAATCCTTTACCTGAGACATTGCAATTCTCGGAATTCCCCAATCCGGCAGTTACCGGGAAAACCTATCACATCAAACTGTTCGGGTATTCCGATGTCACGCAATACGTTTGGAGTTACTCCAACGACGGCGTGACGTTCTCTCCCGAAACAGGCGGCATTGGGCAAAACGAAACTCTGGCAACTTTCGGCGTTCTTTCCAAAGGAACCGGCGTTTTGAAAGCGACCCTGACCCATCCTTGCGGTACAAGGGAAGCGACTCAAACGATCCTGGTAAACTACCCGACCGGAATAGAAGAGGTAACAGTTAATGAGATTGCCGTTTCTCCTAACCCCACTCAGGGCATCATAAAAGTCTCCGGGACGAAGTCGAACCAAATCATCCGCGTAGTAGATATCACCGGTTCCCTGAAAGGAACGTATCCCACTCAAGACGGCGAAACAACGATCGACCTGTCAAACCACAGCAAAGGCACGTACCTGATTCAGTACGACGGCAAGACGATCAAGGCGGTGAAGAAGTAAGACCGTGTGCGGTCGACACACATAAACCAAGAAAATCAATAAGATTAGGCGCTTAAGCCAGTTTCAAAAAGATTAAAAATGGAAAAAATAGTAATAGGAAGTACCCGCGCAGGGTTAACATTAAAAAAAGATTTGATTGCCTATCTGGAGAGTAAATGTTTTCAGGTAGATGACGTTGGAATGAAGGAAGACGGCGAATTTGTTCCCTATCACAAATCGGCAGCGGCAGTAGCAAAAGCTATTTCCGAAAAGCAATACGATAAAGGTATAATTATTTGTGGTACCGGAGCCGGAAGCGTGATTACTGCAGCAAAGTTCAGAGGTGTTTATCCCGTTCATGTAACTAATATTTTTACAGCTCAACAAGCCAAAGCAATCAACAACTGCAACGTACTCGTTTTCGGCGAATGGCTATCGCCTGCCAAACATGCCTGCCTGATGCTTGACACATGGCTCACAGCAGAATTTACCGAAGGAAATACGGAAGACTGGAAAATATTCCTGAAAAACTGCGTGAAGGAAATTGGAGAATTGGAAGAAGAACATTTTAAATAAAGAAAATATGTTTGAACAGGCAATAACGACTACCAAAATTATTAAAGCCGATCGGTTAACGGCAAAAGATATGGACAAACTTATCTTTTACTGTGGAGGCGAACAGGCATATCCTTGTATCATCGTTGATAACAACGCTTTACTATCACGTGATAAAATGCTGGACAATCTTGCAAAAATGCGTAAAGTGGAAATTCTTGACAGGGTGTTCCCTGATCCGAAAACGGGCGATATCACGGCAATGGTAGATGCATTGAAAGGGAAACCGGTCAATGTTGTCATCGGCATCGGTGGAGGCAGCTCGATGGATTCTGCCAAAGCGGTGGCAATTGTTTTGAGTAATGGCGGCGATCTGGACGATTACCTGGGCGCTACGGCAACCCGTAAAATCGAAAAGCGGGATGTGAAACTGATTCTGATCCCGACCACAGCCGGAACCGGTTCGGAAGTAACCAAAGTAGGGGTTTATACATCGCATAGCGGGAGGAAATATACGTTGGGAAATCCGCTCATGCAGGCTGATATCGCAGTACTTGTTACTGATTACATATTGGGTTTACCGCCTGCCATAACTGCTTCTACTGCTTTTGATGCCCTGTCGCATACTCTTGAAACAATCTGGAATCGAAATGCCACCCCGTTATCCGACAGGGTAGCTGTCGAAAGTGCTACATATATCCTGCAATGGATGGAGACTGCTTTTTACAGTTCACTATCGGGGACGTCGGAAGGTCGCGCCGAAATGCTCGAAGGAGCTTGTATGGCAGGCACAGCCTTTAGTATGACCGGTACGGCAGCAGTTCATGCCCTCTCTTTTATCTTTTCCGAAGAGTGGCATGTTCCACACGGTGTTGCCTGTGCTTTCACCCTGGAAGATGTTTTTCTGTTAAATATGAAGGATGAAAAGACAAGGCAGCAATTAATAAAAATAGCCAACGTATTGTATGGGGAAGACGACGAAGACAAGTTGATTACCACTCTTTTCAATCGAATTGTAACATTGAAGAAGAAATTCGGATTACCATTCACATTCAGCGATTTAAATATTAAAATCGATGAAAGCAGAATTGGAGAACTGTTCGATAAGTCATTGGATGACCCTAAAATGAAAAACAACGTAATTGAATTCAATAGTGAAATGGTTATTAACCTGATTAAATCTAAAATCTAAAGTTTTAAAATATGCCTGTAATTGAAATATTGTTACTCGTTGGGTTGGTTGTTTTTATCACACATACGCTTGAAGCTGTAACAGGTTTCGGATGCACAGTATTGGCATTTCCTTTTGTGATTGCCCTGATGGGAGATTTGGAAATCGCTAAAATTGTCCTGTCTGTTTTGGCATGGGCGTTGGCGCTTTATTTTGTTATTACCAAATACAAACAAATTCAATGGAATCAATTCGGGATTATCGTATTACTGGCAGGATTGGGAATGCCTGCCGGAATGTTACTTTTTAGAAACTTGGATGCAGCAATATTGAAAAAAGCGCTGGGCGTTTTTATTCTCCTTTCGGCTGCCATTCAGTTATATAAAAGTTTTGTACCTGCAACTGGAACACGTTCATTACCTAAATGGTTGGGATATATGTTTCTTCTATCAGGGGGAATTGTTCATGGAGCATTTGCCATAGGGGGGCCTCTGATTGTTCTGTATTCGTCGAATAAAATACCCGATAAAGGACAGTTTCGAGCAACCATGTGCCTATTATGGGCAATATTAAATACCGTGTTGATGGTTCAATATGTGCTGGAAAAAAAACTGACGCCTGCAATCGGTTACGAACTGCTATTTTTGCTTCCTTTTCTGGTTGCCGGAATTTTTGCCGGCGAAGTAATTCATAAAAGAGTCAGTGAGATTCTTTTTAAAAAAGTTGTATTTTCATCCTTGCTATTAGTAGGGATAACTATGATTATTTAACATTCACTCTTAAAAAACACAACAATGGAACGGAGACATTTTATAAAAAGCGCTATAGGCGGTATGGCCCTGGCAGGATTAGGAAGTTCTGTGGATGTTGTCGCTCAGGCTACAGCTTCACAAAACATTTCAAATAAAGCAAGATTTACTTTAAAATATGCTCCAACTTTGGAGATGTTTAAAGAAAATGCAGGAAAAGATCCTGTTGATAACCTTAAGTTTATCGCCGATCAGGGTTTCAGGGCAGCTTATGATTTGGGCATGATCACACGTTCACCTGAAGAACAGGAAAAAATTGCCAATGAAGCACAGCGATTAGGATTGGAGCTAGGGCAGTTTTCATTGAAAACATGGGATATACCTTTTGTTTCGGATAAATCGGAAGCGGCAAAACTCATCAAAGAAAAAATGCTCGCAGGATTGGAAATTCAAAAACGTACAGGTATCAATAAAGCATTGATCGTATTAGGTTATTGTGATCCTAAACTGCATATAGAAAAGCAGACAGCCAATGTAATCGAGAATCTTCGGATGTGTTGTGAGATAGTCGAAAAAAACGGGATAGAATTGCTGATGGAGCCATTGAATACATTGGTCAACCACCCGGGCGTGTTTCTGATGCGTACTACTCAAGCAAAAATGATTTGTGTCGCAGTCGATCATCCCAATTGCAAGATGGTTGATGACCTATATCATCAACAAGTTACTGAAGGCAATCTTATTTCTAATATGGAAACATGCTGGGATTATATCGGTTCAATTCATATCGGTGATAATCCCGGGCGCAATGAACCGACAACCGGTGAGATCAATTATAAAAATATTTTCCAGTATCTTTATGACAGAAAATATAATGAAGTCTTGTCGTGTGAGCATGGACAAAGTAAACCCGGAAAAGAAGGTGAATTGGCGATTATTAAAGCTTACAGAGCGGTTGATCCGGCGTAAAAAAACTAAAAATTATTAAAAAATCAACTAAATTACAATAATGGATAGAAGACAATTTATTAAAAATGCAGCGGTTACATCGGTAATTATTGCGGGCGGGTCAAAATTGGCAGCCTG
>JAIRZF010000040.1 GCA_031267385.1 Dysgonamonadaceae bacterium
TTAGGGTCCGTAATGCCCTGTCCCATTTCCAGCGAGCAGTAAAGCGCGTAATATTTACCCTCCGCGTTAAGCCGTTCGGCCATGTCGAGCAGAAACGTGGTCTTCCCGCTCTGCCGCGCTGCGTGAATCACAAAATACTGTTTCTGATCAATCAGATCAGCTATCCCGTGTAATCGCGATGAAGCCTCTACCATATAATGATCCGCTTCATTGCAGGGACCTGCCACATTAAAATATCGTGCCATAGTTTCAATTTTTTAAATATTCTGTAAAAACACGGTAAAGATAGCATTTTATTCATTACCGCCGGGCGGCAAAAAATATTTTTCCGGAAAAGATTTGCGAATAAGAAAAAATACCTATCTTTGCGGCCACTTAAATAATATGGTATTAATTTATTAGAGTAAAATTTTATGTATTTAGATTCAGTTAAGAAAGAAGAGCTTTTCAGTCAACACGGAAGAGCAAAGTCGGCAAAAGACACCGGTTCGCCGGAAAGCCAGATTGCACTGTTCACATTTCGGATCAACCACCTTACGGGACATCTGAAAAAGAACCACAAGGATTACAACACGTCGCGCGCATTGAAAATGCTGGTAGGTAAACGCCGCCGTTTACTGGACTACCTCACCCGCATCGACATAGAACGCTACCGTTCCATAATCAAGGAACTGGGTATCAGAAAGTAATTTTCACACAAGCACGGAAAATTATCTTATTCGGATACAAGATACGAAAATGACCGCTTCAATCACGAACGCGGTCATTTTTTATGCCTGCTCGCAGCTCCCATAATCAGACAAATTACGATTCCATGCGGCTAAGTCTGTTACTATTAATTTTTCAAGAAAACTTCTTTTCCATCGTTCCGGTCTTACATTTTTTTCAGGAATTTCTCTTTTCAATTTTTTCCTGAAAGCACTCAATAATACAGAATCAAAATTTAACAAACATATATAAATGATTGGTTTGTCGGTTTTCTTTTCACAATACCGATATAAAAATGTGTCCCTGTATTTTCTTACCAGATTATTCTTCAACCAATTTTTAGGATTCATCACATTTCCACATTTATCACACTTATCTTCTCTTTTAAATTCAGATAAATCGCCGTATGATTTTATCTCGATAAAAAGATATTTTTCCGGTAATTCAACCATTATTTATATCTACGGCTTTTAGTTGAGTTACACCGTGATAATATGGAGACATCTTATCCGTTTCATCAAATTTATATGCTTCTATCGCATTCGGGAAGTCAAATTTATATCCCTCTACCGTTATTTGCATCATTATTTGATTTTATTTTGAATTTCACGATCTAAAATATCATCGAATGTGTCGTCTATTACATTGGGTGTTAAATCATCAAAGTCAGGAAAAAACGCATGAGCTATTTCTTCTTCCGAATCATAAAAAAGAGAATGGTATAAAATATTATCTTCCTCAGAAATAGCCAAATCAAATTCTTTTAAGAATACATAATCATGTGTGGCGATAAAAATTTGTACTCCCATTTTTTGAAGTTCAATAAGAATCTTAACCACCGTTTTGGCCAGTTTAGGATTGAGATTTGCTTCCGGTTCATCCCAAAATAAAATACTCCCATTCATTAAAGTTTCATTCCGAATAAGAAGATACAATAATCCTAATTTTCTGAATCCTTCTGCCAGCAACGTAAACTCCAATTCTCCGGACTTATTTTTCAAATAAAATTGCTCGTTTTTTTCTATCACACGTCCGGAAATAACGCTACTGAGTATTTTCGTCAAATTAGACCTCTCTGGCGTTTGTTTTCCACGTGATGCCGGTAATAAAGCCTTATCAATTATATCTGAATAAATTTCTTCAAAATGAATATGTTTTTCGGCATATAAGGAACGAAAGCCGGGAGCATTTGCCAGCATATCCTTCACCGGAATATAAGTGACAAAACTCCGTCTATCTTCATTCCACCTGCGGAGTGTACATTCGGTTTTATTTAATGTCGTCAGACGGCACTTAATGTAGCGTTCGGTTTTATCTCCAGCATCTTTGCGAAAAACTTCAATACTGCCGGAAGAACGTCCGACCGTGCGACGAACAAGCCGTCCTATCGTATTGGGCAAGAAAACCGATTTTAATTTTTGAACAAAATCTCGTTCTCCTCGCGTGTCAATGATGCTGCAAGCAGAGTATAGCGCTTTCATCACATGAGTTTTACCCGTCCCATTTTCTCCGATGAATATATTGATACCGGGAGAAAAGTCTATTGCAAGTTCTTTGAATGCTGTAAAATTCTCAGCATGAAATTTCGTAATCATAGCATTCCATAATTAATTTGTGGACAAAGGTAATACCTTTTTTATCATAAAGTATGCGTTTTAGTACGAAATTATATTTCCGGCAGCTTCCACGGGGCGCGGTAAGATGCCCCGGCAAGCGCATTTGCCTCACCGTCATTCAGGAACCGGCCGTTTTGATTATCCCAGCGGACTTCACGCTGCAGGCGGCAGGAGATGTTTGCCAGATGTGACATCTTTGCCACCCTCGCGCCTATCGCGATGTCTCCAGCCGGCAATTCCCGGCTTTTTATACAGTTCAGGAAGTTCCCCACGTGATTATACAGTCCCCTGCCCTCGCCTTTTCTGAACGGAACGGCTTCCATGCGGGGATTTTTCCCGGCAACGACGGGTATCACTTCCCAGCCGGCGCGGGTTAAAACCAGCGTGCCGTTCTCGCCATAAAACGCCAGTCCTTCCTTTTTGTCGAACGGCCCGTGATTGATCCCGCAGGCGTGATCCCATATTATATTGAAGTCTTCATACGAATAGGTCGCCATCAGGGTGTCCGGCGTTTCCATCGCATCATCGGGATAAGCGAACTTCCCCCCGCTGCCGTATATGCGGGCCGGCAAATCGGCGCCCATGCTTTCCAGTGCATAGTCCAGCAAATGGACTCCCCAGTCCGACATTAACCCTCCGGCATAATCCCAGAAAAAACGGAAATTATAATGGAAGCGGTATTCGTTGAACGGACGCCGGGGCGCCGGGCCTAACCACATGTCATAGTCAACTCCCGCCGGGGGAACGCCGTCCGGCTTAACGGGCAACGCCGGCTTGCCGTCCTGATAGGCCCAAACCTTGACCGTCCGTATGCGTCCCACATTTCCGGCACGCAGATATCCGGCCGCTTCATTCCAGTGGGGGTCGCTGCGCTGCCACTGTCCGACCTGCACGATGCGGTTGTATTTGCGCGCCGCCCTTAGCATAAGGTCACATTCCTCGATTGTGTTCGACAGCGGCTTTTCCACATACACGTCCTTTCCCGCCCGGACAGCCTCAATCATCGGCAGACAGTGCCAATGGTCGGGAGTTCCGATAATAACGACGTCTATATCCTTATTGTCTATCACGTGGCGCCAGTCTTTATAAAGACGCCTTACCGGGTTGCCGGTCTTCTCTTTCACGTCGGCGGCGCGTTTGTTCAGCCACTCGTCATCCACATCACAAAGCGCCACACATTCTACTTCCGGATATTCAAGAAATGTACTCAGATCCGAATATCCCATGCCACGGCATCCGATGAGGGCAACTTTAATTTTGTTGCCGGGAGCTTCCGCTCCGTATACCGAAGCATACGACTTCCCAATCAGGGGAGTTAATCCAAGTCCCGCCACGGAGACTGTCGATTTGTGCAAAAAATTTCGTCTGTTCATAATCGTGTTCCTTATTAAATTTTTTATTTCCGCGCAATATTACGAAATAAAAGAACACAACCGGCTTTTTTTTCGTTATTTTTTCAGTTTTGAGGATAAAAAGAGCAGATAGAGGACGGCCACGCCCAGAATGGCCAGGCCTCCGGTCTGCGTACCCGTCATGTCGGCAGCCCTGCCCATCAGCAGGGGGAAAACCGTACCGCCGACAAGCCCCATGATCATCAGGCCGGAGACTTCGTTCCTGCGGCCGGGCAGACGGAGCAGCGCCTGCGACACAATGACGGGGAAGATGTTGGCATTCCCCAGGCCGGCGAGCGCGATGCACGCATAAACGAGTTCCCGGCTGCGGAAGAATATCAGTCCGGCTGTTGCGACAGCCATCAGCAGTACGCTGGCAATAAAAAATTTCCGGCCCGACCAGCGCGCCAGAGCAAAAGCGCCGACGAGGCATCCCGCCAGACGGAACAGGAAGTAGACGCTCGAAGCGAATCCGGCTTCCTCGCGCGACATGCCGAAATATTCCTTCATGATTTCGGGCGCGGTCGTGTTGATGCCGACGTCTATCCCCACATGACATGCGATGCCGATGAAGGAAAGCAGGATGATGCTGTTCCCCAGCAGCCTGATGCAGTTGAGGAAGCCCAGTCCGCCACCTTCCGGCGCTTTTTCCCCGTCAATCTTCGTCATCCCCAGCCAGAGGGCGGCAAGGATGGAAACCGCCATGAAGACGGGGAACAGCAGTTTCCAGTTGCCAAAGGTAACGGAAGCCCACGTCGCGACAACAGGCCCCAGAAACGATGCAACGGCTTTCACGAACTGCCCGAAAGTCATCGTACTCGCCAGCCTGTCCTCGTTTATCAGACTGGAGAGAAGCGGATTGATTGAGACCTGTATCAGCGTGTTTCCGATGCCAAGCAGAGCGAACGAAATCATCATGGCGGGAAAACTGTAGCCGAACATCGGCGCCAGCAGGGCAAGCGATGTCACGACGAGGCTCAGGACGACTGTTCTCCGCCGCCCGATACGGTTAACCAGCAGCCCGGTCGGCACCGACAGGATGAAAAACCAGAAGAATGTCATCGCCGGCAGCATTTTCGCTACGGAATCCGAGAGGTGGAAGTCTTCCTTTACAAAATTCGTGATTGCTCCCACAAGGTCTACAAAGCCCATCACAAAAAAAGCCAGCATAACCGGAAGCAGTTTCAATAAGATATTCTTTTGTGCCATTATTTTCAAAATTTCAGTGTTGTAATTCAAGATTTTGCAGCGTCCGGAAGCGCCGCTTCCCCGTACGGAGGCCATGCTCCATGCCGGGAACAGACAAAGGCGGCGACGTCAACCGCTTTCCGGTGCGCTTCCCGAAGCGGTTTGCCGGTCAGGATGGAATAGACGAAAGCGCCCGAGAACGCATCTCCCGCCCCTACCGTATCGGCAACCGTCACCCGGGGTGTGGGTATCACGGAGGTCTCCGCCGGCGAATAGACCGTACTCGAAACGCTTCCGGCCGTCAATATCAGGTAGCGCAGGCCGTACCGTTCCATAACCGTGCGGCATACCTCGCCGTCGCTTCCCTCCAGCCCGAACATATCCCGCAGCGTGACCAGTTCATCATCGTTCAGCTTGAATACATTTGCCTTCCGCAGGGATTCCTCAATCAGCTCCCTCGAATAGTAATGCTGGCGCAGATTGATGTCGAAGAAAAGAAGCGCGTTTGCGGGAGCCTGTTCAAGCAGGGCCCTTACCGTGCCGCGCGCAACGGGCGAACGCTGGGCAAGCGTACCGAAACAGACGGCATCCGCGCGTTTAACAAAATCAACCGCCTGTTGCGTCAGCGGCAGGTAATCCCAGGCCACGTCCTCCACAATCGTGTAGGAGGGCGAACCGTCCGTCAACTCCACCAGCACGCTGCCCGTCGGATACGCCACCCTTGCGATGCAGTTGCGTATCCGGTTTTCTTCCAGCGCCCGGATTATTTCCGTACCGGAAACATCGTTCCCGACCGCGCTGACGGCACAGCCTTCGGCGCCCATGCACGCCGCGTGATAAACGAAATTTACGGGGGCGCCACCGGCTGTTTTCCGGTCGGGGAACACGTCCCAAAGCAATTCGCCAATACCTGCTATCAGGGGTCTGCCGTTGTCCATCGTTACCTCATGCATTAAAATTTCCAGATGGAGGCCATGGAACAGACTTTCAGGTCTTTTATTTCCACGTTATTGCCCCAGAAACGGAATCCCTCCCGGTTACTGCCGTCCGCCCGCCTTTCCATCGAACAGGAATAGGCGCCGCCGTCGATGAACACCTCCACGGACGTCCTGTCCAGGATGACGTCGGCGGAAATCTCCATGCACGTCATATCGTCCGGCGAATAGAAAACGCCATTCACCGTATTGAAGTTCATATCGTACCTCATCAGTTGCTGGCCGTACAGGCTCAGCCCCGCATCCGTGGCGTGGGACAGCTTAACCGTAAACTGCACCCTGAGACAATCCGCGTCGCGGTACGGCTGGAGCAACGAGTCGGCTTCTTCCGCGCGGAGGAGACTCTTTTGGAAAAGGACGGTCTGAAGCATGTCCACCTCCCTTGCCGGACGGCTGAAAAGACGCACCCCGTCTTTCGTCGTGCGCAGCGTCAGTTCCGTCGGCAGGAGCATCAGGCTCCTGAACGGCATTCCGGGATGCGCAATGCGTCCCCAGCCAATCTGAATACGCCGCCCGTCGGAGGCCGGCATGTTCGTAAACGTCTGCGCCGCATACGCCGTGCCCGTCGTGTAATAGTACTTCCCCGCTTCGGGCGAGAAAGTCCTGCCGTCGAACGAACCAATCATGTACGTCCCCGAAGCGCCATACATCACCCACCTGCGATTGTCCGCATCGCCGTCGACGGGCAGTTCGAACAGTTCGGGACATTCCCAGAAACCGGTGGTATGGCTTTCGTACGTCCAGTTCTTCAGGTCGGACGAAGTATAGATGGAATGTCCGTCCCGTTCGTTCAGCGCCATCACCCATTCATTATTGGGTTCGTACCGGAACACTTTCGGGTCGCGCGTATCCTTGCTGTTCCACTTCCCGCCGGAATCCAGCACCGGGTTGCCCGCATACTTTGTCCACGTCCGGCCCCTGTCAAGGCTGTAGGCGACACACTGAACCTGTTTCGCGGGATTGTCCGCCGTATAGACGGCCACCATCGCCGGAGTATCGCCGCGGTTGAATCCCGCCGTATTCCCGTAATCAATCACGGCCGAACCGGAAAATACCGTGCCGTTGCCGTCGGGATACAGCGCGACCGGCAGCTCTTCCCAGTGAATGAGGTCTTTGCTGACGGCATGCCCCCAGTGCATGTTCCCCCATTCGCGCTCGTATGGGTTGTGCTGAAAAAACAGGTGATACTCCCCCCCGTAATAAATCAGCCCGTTAGGGTCATTATGCCAGCCCCGTTTCGGCGTAAAATGAAACTGCGGGCGGTTTGTTTCCCTGTACAGACTGTCGTGCCCGGCAATCCGGTCCGACTGATAAATCTGCCGCAGCCCGTCGCCGCCGTACGATATCTTAATATCTTTCCCGTCGAAAGCGGAAACGTCGCAGAAGACCCAGTAATCTGCCTGGCCGGACGCCAAGCGGATGTCAAAAGTCCGCTCCGTCACGCCGCCAACCTCAAAAGTCATCACCGCACGGTCGACCTGATGCGAAACAGGCAAGTTCAGATATTTCTTCGTTATCCTGACCGAAATATCCTCCGCCCCCACCTGTCCCGCCGCCACAAAAGCGGCACATACCGATAAAAATAAGATTTTCCGTTTCATACATAGTTTTAATTTACTGCAACAGTTTGACCAGGAGAGTATATCTCATCCGACATTCCATATATCTTTTCTTTCAGCCAGCCTTGCATTTTAACAACTACACAATATTTACTGTCCGGTTCTGCCAGAATATAATTCCAGTTTGACGGTTCATCCGACAAAGATATCTGATATTCAAGCGTACTTCCTCTATATACCTGAATATAGACAGACAATGGCCGTTGTATCTCCGAGGGAATCTCCGATGGATTATTCCATTGTAAATGGACTTCTTTTCCATCCTGTATTGAAGATTTAAGTTCTATTACAGATGGCAATAAAATCCCTTTCTTTTGATCCATAATATCCCGATCTATGCAACTGCTTACTGTTAATATCAAACTTATGATATACAACATATTATTCACTTTTTTCATGACTTTCTCTATTTAATGATTAATATCCCGGATTTTGTACATAATTCCCTTTTGCCCAATTTATTTGTGCTTGAGGGATCGGTTTATATTCATCCCTTCCCGCTACAAATATAGCATTATCCATCCAGGAAAAACGAGTTTTTTCCTTTGCAAAATAAGAATTCATTGTTTGTTCAAGAATCCCCCATCTCAACATATCGAAGAACCTCCGTCCTTCACAAGCTGTTTCCAGCCGGTTTTCAAACATGAGAGCTTTCCATGCATAGTCTTTTGTCCACTTTTCATTATCCGGATATACGCTTATGTTATAATTTAAATAAGGCTTGTTTTCCACGGTTAACAAACGGCTCTGACTCTGATTCGCTCTCATGCGCAACTTGTTAATAATAGGTAAAGCTTCTTTATAACGATCCATTTGTATTAATATTTCAGCTTTCCATAATAATATTTCTGCATATCTGACATTCCTGACATTCATTGAATTTCTATTTACAATAATGCAATCACAAAAAGCCGGAACCAGTTCTTTTATTGATTTAAGATAACCATAATCACCCGGGCTACGTGAGGCATTCGTTTCGAAAAGAAGTTCAGGATTATATTTATAAGGATGACCGGGAACAGCCATTGTATGGCTAAATCGTGGATCAAATGTATTTTCCGCAAAATATTCATCAAATCGCCCCTTCATCTCCGCATCATTAAAAGTATCAAACAATGGCAAGCCGTTTTCATCTGTTCTGAAAGCATTTGCCATATTAAAGCTTGCTTTATGAAAATCACAACAAGGAAAATAAGGTTCCCAGGACGGAGCATTTAATTCCGCGCCATTATTCGTATTACCTCCACTTGATGTCCCGTCACTGATAGAATACTCTACTTCCCATATTGCTTCTTTGGTAATATTGTCATAGTCCGGCAAAAAGTTTTCCGCAAAATCCGGACACAAGTCAACTTTTTCTCCCTCCTGATCCACTATTTGATTTATATATACCAATGCTCTTTCCAGCATTTCTCTGTTTACATTTACGACCCTGTGTCTTTCGTCCTGCTCATAAGCCTTGAACAATAGCGCTTTGGCAGCCAGCGCCCGCGCTGCATTTTTATTTACACGACCAGGATCCTCCTGTTCTTCCGGCAATAAACGAACGGCATCTTCCAGATCCGCAACAATGTTTTCCCACAGCTGGCTATCATCCGCTCCATTTGGTCTGTTCGGAGTATTTGTTACAGATTCAATATCTCTTGCATTGCTTTCGTCTATCCATGGTATATAACGCCAAATTGTTTTCATGAAAAAATATGTTGACCCACGAAGAAATTTAATCTCTCCGACGCGTATATCCTTAAGAGGATAATCACTTTCATCAACTTGTGACAGCGCGTATAAGGCCAAATTATATCTGGAAATAGCAACATATCCTTTGAACCAGGGTCCGTCATTGTTTGACATATTCGCCGTGAGGGAGGAAAATACTTCACTATCGTGCCATGAAGACTGGTCATTCACGCCAGATCCTCCCTTATAAGCGTCATCAGAACGTATTGAACCATGCATCCACCAGGAATGAGCCTCCGACCACCCTAAATAAGGAATAGCAGAATAGCAAGGCGTCACAAACCCGTCAATATGTTCCGGTTTTCCGAATAAAAGTTCATCAGCCAACACACCTTTCGGATTTATATTCAACTGGTCTTCACATCCACAGACAGTCAACATTGTAACTGCAAATAATAATAATAATTTATATGTAATTTTCATGATCTTGTGTTTTAAAAAGTTATATTAACGCCAAAAGTTGCAATAAACGGTACGGCATATCCAAATCCACGATTTTCAGGATCCGGACCGGAAAATCGGTCTTCATCCCAAAACTTTTTAACCGTAAACAAATTATTGGCAGATACATAGGCCCTGGCCCGACTAACCGGTGTTTTTTTAATCAGTACCTCCGGCAATGTATATCCTATTTCTATCGTTCTAAGTTTCAAATATGATCCGTCTTTAATAAAATAAGTAGAGGAACGTTTCTCGTCATTAATATTTCGGGTTGAAAGAGCCGGTTTGTCCGATCCGGGATTTTGCGGAGTCCATGCATCAAATACCGCCCTGAGGTGATTGGTATTATTTACATCCTGTATATTCCAAAAGTCACTGTATTCGATCCATGTATCCCATACCTGTATCCCGTATACTCCCTGAAAAAACATTGAAAAATCAATATCTTTATATAACGCCTGAAAATTCAAGCCGAAAGTAAAATCAGGATCTTCCACTCCAATCCATGTCCTGTCATATTCTTGGGTAATACGCCCATCTCCGTCAAGATCCTTATAGCGTATGCGTCCGATTCCCTTTCCCGCCTGCTGAGGAGAATTATATACCTCTTCCTCTGTTTTAAAGATACCATCAGCAATATATCCATATATCGAATTACGCGGTCTGCCAATTATATCATCCAACATTCCGTTTCCTCCATAAACACTACGTACATTATCGGGAAGATCAAGTATTTTGTTTTTATATGTAGCAAAATTTGCTGTTATATTATAGCTGAAATCTGATTTGATATTCCCTCTGTAAGTCATCAAAAACTCAATGCCCCTGTTATCCATGCTTGGACCGTTTACATACTGATATCCGCCTTCTCCAAAAGCTCCTATGTATGGAGGAAGATACAGCATATCTGTTGTTTTTTTATAAAAATAATCAATTGAACCGGCAATCTTATTGCCGAGAAAACCATAATCAACTCCATAATTTGTTTGCGTTACAGTTTCCCACTTCAGGGAGGAATTGCCTGTCAGATTTTTTCTGTAACCGGATTGCAAAGTCCCGTTTTCCTGGCCTCTGATAGCATAAGAAGTACCATTGTAATCTGCCAGATAGCTACTTTGCAAATAACCTGACGGAATAGCCGAGTTACCATTCATGCCCCAACTATATCTAAGTTTGAGGTCAGACAGAAAATCAACATCATCCATAAATGATTCGTTTTTAATTCTCCATCCCAAAGAAAACGCCGGGAAAGTTGCCCACCGGTTGTCCGCTCCGAATTTGGAAGACCCGTCACGGCGAATAGTCGCCGATAACAGATATCTATAGTCATAAGAATAGTTGGCTTTCCCAAAATAGGACAACAACGCATATTCATCCCCCGATCCGGTAGCATCCTTTATATTATCCCCGGTGGCAGCGCTGAGGTATCCATAATCCCTGTCTTCAAGAATTAAGCCGTCTTTTCTCGCATAAAAATTTTCACTTTCCGCTTTAGTAAATTCCATGCCGGCAACCGCCCCTATATTATGCTTCCCAATCACGGCATTGTAATTTACCTGATTTGTCCACTGGTATTCAAGAAAATGACTTTGTTCGTTTATGACATAGTTGAATTTTTCATCTCTCCCGGAACCGTCCGCTTCTTTCCACTTCGGATCTATAAAGCGGTAATATGAACCCCGGTAGTCCACTCCAAAAGAGGTTTTCAGATTCAATCCTTCAATGATTTTCAGATCCGCGTATACGTTGCCTATGAGTTTGAGAAACTTATTTATGTTATCTTTGTACAGCAGCAGATTTCTTACCGGGTTTCTATAGTCATCCATCCCGACATCCAGCGAAGCGCCTCCCCAATCGCCATTTTCGGTATATACCGGAATGTTGGGCGGCATTGCAACTGCAATTCCAGTCTGGTTCCCTTCCCTGTAATTGAGATAATTCATTTCAAAATTTTCACCTATCTTCAATCTGTTCTTTACGAGGTCAAAATCGGTATTCAGGCGCATGGAGTATTTGCGCCAAAATGTTTCCAGCTGCATACCTTCCGTATTTTCATATCCCAGGTTAAAAAACGTGCGCGATTTGTCATTGCCACTCGCTACAGATATCTGATGGTTATGCGATACCCCCGTTCGCGAAATCTCGTCAGCCCAGTTCGTGCGGGCGGATTTCATCGTTTTCGCGTTATTAAGCCATTCTACCGGCTTGTAAGACCGGTATTCCGGATTACCGCTACCATCATAACCCCATTCATATTCAAAGAAACGGATACTCTGGGCTATTTCATTAAGTTTATTGTCGTTGGCATAAGTTTGCCATATTGCACGCGCATATTCATCCGTATCAAGCAGGTCGGGCTTATTTGCCCATGCAGACAATTGAATACGCCCGTCATAGCTTATTTGCAAATCTCCTTTCTTTGCTTTTTTTGTTTCAATAATGATAACTCCCCCTGCGGCTCTCGAACCGTAAATACTGGCAGATGACGCATCTTTCAAAACTTGAATGGATTCAATATTTGCGGGATTAATATCCCGCAAGTTATAATCACCGGCCAATCCGTCAAGAACGATTAACGGCCCCGGCTGTGCATTTAATGAAGTTAGCCCCCTGATCTGTATGCCCACGCTGCTTCCCGGACTGCCGTCGGTCGTTATGTACACGCCGGGCAATTTCCCCTGTAATGATTTCAAAACGTTGGTCGATGGATTCTGAGTTATATCCGAGGCTGTTGCCATTGCAACGGAGCCGGTCAGATCGGCTTTTCGCTGTATCATATATCCGGTTTGTACGATAACTTCGTCAAGCTGCATTTCGTTATCTTCCATTTCTACCGTGAGCCACGTTCTGTCCCGTACTGCTGTTTGAAATGTTTTTTTTCCAATATAGGAAAAAATCAAAACATCCTCCCCGGAATTAACTTCAATCATGAAATCCCCTTCCCGGCCGGTTGTTGTTCCTGCGGCAGTATTTCTAATAAAAATACTGACTCCGGCAAGAGGCTCTCCTGTCTCTCTTTCCGTGACAATACCCTTTACTGTTTTCCGAAAATTTATACCGGTATCCTGCGCATTTACAGTCACCGTTACGGAAAACATAATCAGCATCCAATTTAAAAATTTTCTTGTTTGTTTCATAGTTACATTTCAGATTTAAATGAATATTAAAAGCGTTTGTTATACTCTTTCCCAGACTTAATCGGCAGCAGCGGGCAAATACTGTTTTACTTCGCCGCCCGTGAATGTCCCGCAAGCTACAGCGTCATACGCTCCGTACCAGTAAATGGTTGTTGCATAATCCACATAACCGCTGTCCCAGCCCAACATTTCTATATCGAATTTGAATTTTTCATTAAAAGGAATACCATCCAGGTTTCTTGTCCGGAAGAACGCATTATAACCGTGGGAGTCGTCCCGGTCGGCGCGCGGAGCGCCTCCAAACGGCGTATGGAAAGGAACTACCGGCGCCCATGAACTGTTGTAATAGTCTTCCGTCCCGGTACCGAAATGAGACGGGAACGCATCCCTGTCTACCCAAATCTTTTCATCACCTTCTCCATACCAGCGCGGAGCATGATTATACAGGGATAACAAATCTCCTTTGTACAATCCCCTTCCTTTGATTGTAGCGAAATTCCATTCTGCGCACTTATCGTCCTCTTCCGGATTGTTGTGTATGTAGATACCTTCTTCATGTCTCCAGGATGCATGAAAATAGAGGGAGCGTTTATGCCACTTTAAAGGAGATACGTTAACCCGCATCCCGGTATTTACTGTCGCAGACGAAAGATTCAACAATTTTACCGCTGCCGTTTTTTTGTATGGCATTAGCCAGCGACTGACAACATTTCCCTTTCCATCCGAAGACAAATACCAGCTGTCAACATAAGGAGCGCCCGCCCCGCCACCGGAATAATCGCTCAATGGGACGCAGACCGTCTGTTTGCCGTCAAATTCCGCGACAAAAACAACTTCACGCATCAATTGTCCATATTGGCCGGTATCTGCAACATGAATGTTGAATGTAATTTCATAAACAGCGTTTTCACCCTCCGGAAGAATCAGACACAGCGAATCCGATGCCCCCAGCAGCTTTGTTGCTTCAGAGATTTTGCCGGACTTACTCAGCTCCGGATTCAAAAGACGGCTGTCGATATCCCTGATTTTCATTTTGGCTCTCCTGGCCACATCATGCGAAAACGATTCCACCGGTGTGTTTTTCGGATATTTACGATAATTTATCTGATAATATTTGGGCGTGGGACGAACTCCAGGTTCATCCTCAAAAGTTATCCGGCATGCTTTCGCATAGGGAACAGGTAGAAATGATGTATTGCCACCCTTTCCTTCGGGCGTATAACTCGTATGTGGCTGTATAAGGCCCCGTCCCAAACCGGGTACATCCAGCCGCATCAGGTCGTAGGCCGGAATAATCAATGCGGGAGTGTTGTCTCCATCGATGTAAAACCGCCATGTGCCACGTTTGTCAATCGTAGTAATCCAAATTCTTGTGATAACTCCGGGTCCCATTTCATCAAACATTACCTTCTCTATTCTTCCGTCAACGGTATCTACAGAGATTACTCCGAACCCATCGTTGTTGGCAAACCATCCGGACGTACCCGGAGATACCGATTTCCGATCGTAACTGCTTTCCTGAAGGCAGACATAGAAAGGATCGGGAAAACTGGCTTGCTCTTCGACAGAAACCATTTCGTCAAGCAGAGATTCTATTGTAATGATTTTCTCCGGGGAAACGCTTTTGCAGCCAACGAACATAAACAATAATCCACAGCAGGTTATTGAATAAAAAGACAATAATCGTTTCGTTTTCATAATTATATAAGTTTGTTTAATATTTCCGCCGGCAAAGATACAGGTGCGCAAAACTTCCGGGAGATAACAAATAAGGCGGAAACTATCACAAATGTCTTCTCCGTGACAAATGTGACAGCAATATGACAAAAGTATTAA
>JAIRZF010000083.1 GCA_031267385.1 Dysgonamonadaceae bacterium
AAATAACAAAACAAAATGTGTATTGTCTGATGTTAACAGGTAGGTGACCCTTTTGTAACCACAAAAACAAACAAATATGAAGAAAGTTTGTGTTCTTTTTTTGTTATCTGCCTGTTTTATATTACTATGGGCATGTAAAGATAATGCAGTAAAGCCACCGGTTGTTGAGGTTGAAAACGTTATTTCCGGCGATATTGAAATTTACGGCGAGTATGTAGGAATGATCCGCGCTTCACGAAAAGTAGAAGTGCATGCTCGTGTGGAAGGATTTCTCCGGAAAATGGTTTTTGAAGAAGGCAAAAAAGTAGGGATCAATGAACCGTTGTTTTATATCAATGATGATCTCTACAAAGCCAAAGTGGAGAAAGCCAAAGCCCAGTTGAAAAAAGAGGAAGCCCAGGCCGTTAAAGCAAAGCGTGATGTGGAAAGATTGCGTCCTCTTTATGCGCAGAATGCCGTCAGTCAACTCGATCTCGATAATGCGGAAGCAGCATTGAATGCCGCAGAAGCCAACGTCCTGATGAGTAAGGCCGACCTTCTGCAAGCCGATCTGGAACTAAGCTACACCATTGTCCGTTCTCCTTTATCCGGTTATATCAGCGAACGTTACGTGGATGTCGGAACCCTGGTCGGGAATGCCAAATCTACATTACTTGCCATGGTGATTAAAAGTGATACCGTACTTGTCGATTTTAAGCTTACATCATTGGATTATTTAAGAAGCCAACGTAGAAATGTCCATTTGGGAGAACTCGATACATCACGTTCCTGGCAGCCCACAGTAACAATTACACTTCCTGATAATTCGATATATAAAGAAAAGGGAATTGTTGATTTTGCCGCTCCCCTGGTAGATCCGCAGACCGGAACGTTCGGAGTACGCGCTGAGATTTCCAATAAAGATCAGATATTACTGCCCGGCCAGTTTACCAGGGTAAAATTGTTGCTGGATGTGATGGAAGATGTAGTTGTAGTCCCCCGGAAATCCCTTATGATAGAACGGGGAGGAGCATTTATTTTTGTCGTTCGGCCGGATAGTGTGGCGGAAAAACGTTTTGTAGAGACCGGTCCCGAACAGGATAATAAAGTAGTTATCAGCCGTGGATTAGCCAGAAGCGAAAAAGTAGTCGTTGAGGGTTATCATAAACTGGTTCATGGACAAAATGTGATTCCCGGTAATTCAACAAATACACACAATGAGTAGCGGATTTTTTATTGACAGGCCTGTTTTTTCGACGGTAATTTCTATACTGATCGTCATCATAGGAATAATCGGATTGATACTCTTACCGGTAGAGCAGTATCCGCAGATAACACCTCCTGTGGTTAAAATATCGACCGCTTACCCCGGAGCAAATGCAACGACGGTATCCCAGGCGGTAGCAACTCCCATCGAACAGGAATTGAATGGTAGTCCCGGTATGATCTATATGGAATCCAGCAGCTCCAATTCCGGAGGACTGTCCATTATGGTTACTTTTGATGCATCGGTAGATGTTAATCTTGCCGCTGTCGAAATACAGAACAGAGTGAAACTGGCGGAAATCCGGCTTCCTGCCGAAGTGCTACAAAATGGGATCACCATTGAAAAATTATCAACAAGCCAGTTGATGTCTATCGCATTGGTTTCGGATGATCCGAAATACGATGAAATATATTTGAGTAATTACGCAACAATTAATGTCCTCGATGTCTTGAGACGTATTCCCGGCGTAGGGCGGATCTCCAATGTGGGAAGCCGTTACTATGGGATGCAGATATGGGTCTACCCGGATAAAATGGCCAGTTTCGGGTTGACGGTAAAAGATTTGCAGGGTGCGCTGAAAGATCAGAACAGAGAATCTGCCGCCGGTGAAGTCGGGAGACCTCCCGTTTCTCATATCGACGTCTCAATACCGGTTACTGCCCAGGGACGACTTTCCACCGTTCGTGAATTTGAAGAAATTGTGATCAAAGCCAATCCGGACGGTTCTTTCATACGTATGCGTGATGTTGCGCGGGTCTCCCTGGAAGCCTCCTCATACACTACCGAAAGTGGATTGAATGGGAAAAATGCCGCCATATTGAATATTTATACTCTGCCCGGGGCTAATTCTATGGAAGTCGCCCGTGAAGTCAAACGGGAAATGAATCAAATTGAAGCAGGTTTCCCGGAAGGAATGGATTATCTGATCCCATTCGATATGACTGAATATATCTCGGAATCAATTCATGAAGTCTATAAAACCTTACTTGAAGCTTTGTTATTGGTGATCATCGTGATTTTCCTGTCTCTTCAAAGCTGGAGAGCCGCTATCATTCCGATCGTTGCCGTACCGATTTCATTGATCGGAACGTTTGGGTTTATGTTGATAATGGGTTTTTCACTCAATATGCTTACATTATTGGGATTGGTGTTGGCAATCGGTATTGTAGTTGACGACGCCATTGTTGTGGTTGAAAATGTAGAGCGGATAATGGAAGAGAAAGGCATTGATGCCGGAAAAGCGACCCACCTGGCGATGAAAGAATTAACAGGAGCCTTGATTGCAATATCATTGGTTTTAGTAGCCGTATTTGTACCGGTGAGTTTTCTCCCTGGAATTACCGGAGCGCTTTACCGTCAGTTTTCAATAACAATTGCAGTATCGGTAATTATCTCCACAGTAGTGGCTTTGACCTTAAGTCCTGCTATGTGTGCTATTGTTCTCAAGCCGACAACAACGAAAAAAAATATTGTTTTCAGAAAAATCAATTCCTGGTTGAAGGAAAGTAATAAGTGGTATGCAAGTCAATTGCTGAAAATAATAACCAATCCTAAGAGAATGACGGCCGGATTCGGTATGACTTTAGTTTTGATTTTTATCCTGACTAAAATGATACCGGGTAGTTTTATTCCCCAGGAAGACCAGGGCTTTTTCACGGTCGAACTGGCAATGCCGGAAGGAGCGACCATTGAGCGAAATGAACAGGTTACCGAAAAGGC
>JAIRZF010000132.1 GCA_031267385.1 Dysgonamonadaceae bacterium
CGCCTTTCATTAGTCCGTCAGCTGCAAATATCAGCATCCCCTTCAAAAACACGCACCCTTTTGTTAACAAACCCTAACGGGGGGGGGTATTTTACCTAAAATTAAGTAAAAATCTTATAACAAGGCTGCACGACAGTCCTCAGTACATGCACGCCCGCAATATGAATGTCGGCATGTATGTGTGTCGCTTCGATTTGCAGTTGCGAAGTCTCCGACGCGTCGGATTTCTTCCGCGAAGCTCGCGGAACGTTCCCGACGTGTCGGATTTCTTCCGCGAAGCTCGCGGGAAGTTCCCGACGCGTCGGATTTCTTCCGCGAAGCTCGCGGAAGGTTTCCGACGTGTCGGATTTCCCCGCTGGCGCGGGCTTGTAGCCCGTGCCGTTTTGCAGGATCCCGGTCGGCACGGACTGCAAGTCCGCGCCAGCGAGAAAAATTTGAATTTAAAAAACGTGAGCCGGATGTAAGAAAATATATGGATTTACAGTTCTCAGAGTGAATATTGCTTACATCGAACTCCTATTAAAAACACATTTATAATTATGAAAGTATTTAACATTTTGATTCTTTTCCTTATCCTGTTTGCATGCAAGCGGGAAAACAACGAACCCGTCGTCAACAGTGTTGACCCCACAATCGGCGGCGTAGGCGTGCTGTTGCAGCCGACGCGTCCGACCGTGCACCTCCCCAATCAGATGATTCGGGTTTATCCGATGAAAAACGACCAGCTGGACGACCGTATCCGGTACTTCCCGCTGATAAACGCTTCGCACCGGACACTGTGGATATTCGGGCTGATGCCGTGGGACGAGGCGATTATGCCTGACAGCTGGACGAAACCGGTTGTGTTTGACCGCGAAACTACAACGCCCTATTATTATGCCGCTACGCTGGGCGATAACGGATGCCGCCTTGAGTTTGCTCCCGAAAAGAAAAGCGGCGTATTCCGTATAGATTTCCGTGGCGGGCAGCCGCAGTATCTGAGATTGACGACACTCAACTCCGGCGGAGGCGCTTTCGAGATTAACGGACAGCGAACGCTGAGCGGCTACGAAGAATTTAACGGGATGAAAGCCTGGCTTTATGCCCAGACCGACGCTGATATTACCGAAAGCATCTACCGTGATGAAAGCGCGAAAGACGCCGTAATGCTGGGTTTTGGCGAGAAGGCGCGGACTGTCGTGTTCCGCTACGGCATCTCCTTTATCAGTGAAGAACAGGCGAAGCAGAACCTGCTGAAAGAAATTCCGGACAACAATTTTGAAAAAGTAAAGCAAGCCGCCCGGCAGACATGGGATAATACCCTGTCGCAGATTCGCGTCGAAGGAGGCGCTCCGGCGCAGCGGCGAGTCTTTTATACGGCCCTTTACCGCTGTTACGAAAGGATGGTCGACATCAACGAATATGGCCGCTATTACAGCAATTACGACCACCGGGTACATGAATCCGCCCGCCCGTTCTATGTCGACAACTGGCTCTGGGATCTGTATCTCGCCTATGAGCCGTTGCATACGATACTCAATCCGCAATTTGTAACAGACCAGATTCGTTCCTACGTCCTGATGTACGAACAGGGCGGGACGATACCCTCATTCGCACTGCTGACGGGCGACTGGCCTGCCATGACCGGCAATTACGCCGCCGCCTGGTTTGCCGACGCCTGGTATAAGGGACTTCGTGATTTCGACCTGAAAACCGCTTACGAAGGCGTCCGTAAAAACTCGCTCGACCAGACGCTTCTTCCCTGGAACAACGGCCCCAGAACGCCTCTCGACGATTTTTACAACGAGCATGGCTATATGCCGGGATTACCTCCGGGCCAACCCGAAACCGTCCCGCAGGTGGATACCGGATGGGAAAAGCGGCAGTCGGTTGCCGTCACCACGGTCAACAGCTATGCCGACTGGTGCATAGCCCAGCTGGCCGGCGAACTGAATCTCGCCGCCGACCGTGAATTATTCCTGAACCGGGCGGCCTTCTACCGGAATGTGTTCCGCACCGGCAAAGGTTTCATGTGGCCGAAGGACAGCGACGGCAACTGGATAGAACCTTTCGACCCGCGCTTCGCCGGACGCGAATATTTCACCGAAAACAACGCTTACACATTTAACTGGGACGTCAAGCACGACCTGAACGGATTGTTCCGCCTGATGGGCGGACGCGAGCAGGCCGAAGCACATCTCGACCACCTCTTCCGCGAAGGCCTTGGCAAGTCGAAATGGGATTTCTGGACAACGCAGCCCGACGCAACCGGGATGGTCGGGCAGTTCCCGATGGGCAACGAGCCGGCCTTCCATATCCCCTATATTTACAACTATCTGGGCAGCCCCTGGAAAACGCAAAAACGCATCCGCATGTTGCTCGACGCATTCTTTACCGATAACCTGTTCGGTATTCCCGGCGATGAAGACGGCGGAGGCATGTCTGCATTCGTAGTATTCTCAATGATGGGATTTTTCCCCGTCACGCCCGGTATTCCCGTTTACGTCGCAGGAAGCCCTGTTTTTGACAAAGTCACAATTCAACTTCCCAACGGAAAAACCTTTACCATTGTTGCGAAGAATAATTCTGCCGGAAACAAATACATCCAAAGCGCATCGCTCAACGGCCAACCGCTGACAAAACCCTGGTTTGCGCATACCGACCTGGCCGGAGGCGGTACGCTCGAATTTATCATGGGCGACTCTCCCAACAAGCAGTGGGGCAGCCGTCCGGAAGACGCGCCGCCGTCTGCCCTTGACTTTAAGAACAGATAATAATTTAAAAAAAGCAACAGATATGAATGTCATTATTTCAAAGGCAAAAAGCCTTTTTACCGGCAGGACAAAGCCACGCACTGCCGGTTATTACGGATTGATAATCCTGCTCTCAGGCCTGTTTGCCGTGACGGCCACCGCCCAAACCATAGTGAGAGACGCCTCCTCTCTGGAATGGAAACTCTCCGGTTACCGCCCGAACGTATGGCGGATGAATTTCAATTTCGAATCGCTGACCGGCAATCAGGCCGAAATGCCGGACATTCCGGCCACCGTGCCCGGCTCTGTACAGACCGCCCTGAAAAACGCGGGACTGCTCCCGGACTGGAATACCGGACTGCACCATTACGAAGTGGAATGGACGGAAAACCGGCACTGGATTTTCTCCGCCAAAATCCCGGACGACTGGCTTTCAGCCGGACGGGAAAACATAACGCTGCAATGCGACGGACTTGACCATAAAGGCCTCCTCATGGTGAACGGCAAAGAAGCCGGGCGGTTTGACAATGCCTTTATCCCCTATTCATTCCGCATAGACCGTTTCCTGAAAGACGGTAACAATACTATCGCCTTCGTTTTCGACTCTCCGCCCGAAGACTTGAATCAAATCGGATGGACGTCCCGTATCACCGACTGGAAACCGCGTTTTTATTACGGCTGGGACTGGATACCCCGTCTCGTACAGATCGGCGTCTGGGATAAGGTACATTTCATTACCGACAGCGGGCAACACGCCCTGATAAAAGAAACCGCACTGACAACCGGCGCTTCGGCCCTCGCCGACAAAGGTTCATTGGACGTAAGACTGACTTTCGACCGGCTTCCGGTAACAGGCCGTGTAAAAATATCACTGACGGGCAACGGCAAAACCGTCCGCGAAGAAACGCACGACGCTTACGCACTGACAAACGGCCTGTCATGGAAAGATTTGAAAATCGACCGCTGGCAACCCAACGGCGTCGGCGACCAGCCACTCTACGCTTTGCAGTTGACGCTGACCGACAATACCGGAAAAGAGATTCAGCAAATTCTCCGCAGGGTAGGCTTCCGGCACATCGACTGGCGTCCGTGCGAAGGAGCCTCCCCCGGCGCCGACCCCTGGATATGCGCCGTCAACAACCGTCCGATTTTCCTTCAGGGCGTAAACTGGACGCCCATCCGTCCCTACTTTGCCGATCTGAAGGAAGAAGATTACCGTATCAGGCTTGCCCTGTACAAGGAACTCGGTATAAACGTCATCAGGATATGGGGCGGCGGTTTTGCCGAAAAAGACTGGCTTTACGATTTATGCGACGAGATGGGAATCCTTATCTGGCAGGAGTTCCCGCTGAGTTCGTCCGGCCTCGACAATTATCCTCCGGAAGGAACGCCTGAGATTTACGCCATGACGCAGATCGTCCATCATTACGTCACCCGGCTCCGGCATCACGCCTCGCTGCTCTTGTGGTGCGGCGGAAACGAGTTGTACGAACGTGGCGACACGGCTCCCATCACCGGTAAGCATCCGCTTATCGGCGAGATACAGCGGAATGTGCGTATGCTCGACCCCGGACGGCGGTTTGTACCCGGAAGTCCTTCCGGCCCGAATATTTACGCCTCGTACGACAACTACGGTAGCGGCAACAACTGGGATGTGCATGGCCCCTGGTCTCTTCCGTTCAGGGATGAAAAGCAGAACATGGACGACGTCCGGGATTTCTGGACTAAAGACGACGCCCTGATACATTCCGAAGTAGGCGTTTCGGGCGCCATGTCGGCGGAGATGATTGTCAAATATGCCGGGACATTTCCTCCGCTTCCGGCAAACCTCGACAATCCGATATGGCGGACGGTAAACTGGTGGATCGACTGGGATTCGTACTTGTCGGCGCACGACGGCCTGGCGCCCGCCTCCGTGGAGAACTATGTCGAATGGAGTCAGCGGCGGCAGACGGAAGGACTGTGTATCGCTCTGGAGCGTTGCAAAAACCGTTTTCCCCGCTGTGGCGGATTCATCATCTGGATGGGACACGACAGTTTCCCCTGTTTCATCAACACATCGCTTATTGATTTTGAAGGCAACCCGAAACCGGCAGCTTTGGAAATAAGTAAGATATGGAAAGATAATTCTTATCTTAAGAACAAATAACTTTCACATGAGTAACATCAAGTTATCGGAATGTAAGAATTAATTTCCCCTATAATCAGATTAATCGTAAAATAAAATGAGAAATATAATATTTTTTTTATTGATAATAACAGGTTTTGTGACCGGAAATAGAATCCAGGCGCAAACAAGCAGCGAAGAGAAAGGCGTTTTGTTGTTTGATCAAGTCGAGGTTATGCCCGCATTGGTCTATGATAAACAGAAAACAATGTGCAGACCCGTTACATTCAAAGTAATCAATAATGGAAACAAACAGCAGATAGCAACTCTTAAAACAGGCGCTTTTACACAATCGTTCAAGCTCGGCAAAGGACTTAATGAGCTAAAGGTGACATATCCTTATGAGCCGCCGGAAAAGGAACTCATTGCAGAACTGATTGTCAAATCAAAAGTGGCGGATAAAATAACTGTTCCTGTCTCGCCCGTAAGAAAATGGCAGGTGAATTTTGTACAGCATACCCATACGGATATCGGTTATACCCGTCCGCAACATGAGATACTTTCGGAACACATGCGTATCATTGATTATGCGCTTGATTATTGTGATTTGACGGATAACATGCCTGATGATGCGCAGTTTCGCTGGACATGCGAGACTGCGTGGTCCGTAAGCGAATATATCCGCACACGCCCGGAAGAGCAAGTCGGGCGATTAAAAAAACGTATTAAGGAAGGACGAATAGAAGCGACTGCCATGTACTTCAATTTTGACGAACTGCCAGGAGAGCAGGAATTGGCTTATTCTCTTTACCCATTAAAACAGTTTAAGGCAGAAGGAATACGTGTTCAGACGGCCATGCAGGACGATGTGAACGGTATCGCATGGAATTTAAGCGAGTTCTTCCCGGATATGGGCGTTAAATACCTAATTATGGGAACGCACGGTCATAAAGCGTTGATTTCTTTTGATTATCCGACTGTTTTCTGGTGGGAATCTCCGTCAGGTAAAAAAATGCTGACATACAGGGCGGAACATTATATGTACGGTAATTTTATGCAGATAGAAAAAGGCGATTTTGATGTTTTTGAAACAAAGATGTTTGGTTACCTGAAAGAGCTTGCGCAAAAAGGTTATCCGCATGATATTACAGCGATACAATTTTCGGGATATTTCACCGATAACTCTCCTCCTTCTACGGCTGCATGTGAGATGATCCGCCTGTGGAATGAAAAATATATCTATCCGAAATTCCGCTTAGCCGTAGCTTCCGAGTTTATGGAAATAGCAGAAAAGCAGTTTGGCGATAAGATACAGACCTATCGTGCAGCGTGGCCTGACTGGTGGACAGACGGATTCGGATCGGCCGCCCGCGAAGCTGCCATGACACGTTATGCACAGGCCGATATGATCTCCAACCAGATAGCATTGTCCTTGTCGAAAATATTGGGAACAGACGTTCCGCCTACTATTTATGAAGAGATTGATGAAGCAAACAAAGCGATCCTGTTTTATGGCGAGCATACGTTCGGGTTTCATTCCAGTGTAAGCGATCCTTTTCATGCGGAGAGTATGCAGCAACAGCGGCATAAAGCGGCCTATGCCTGGGAGTCGTACAGGCGGTCACGTCCGATAGGCGAAACGGCCTTGGGACTGTTGCAGAGCTATATTCCCCGTAAAAAAGAAAATGGAAGCATTGCCGTATTCAATCCTATGAATTGGGAGAGTAGTACATATACGGTTATTTATGCAGATCATGAAGTCATTCCGATAGATAAAAAAGTGGCAGTAGTAGACGAAAATGGAAAAGAAGCCGTAATGCAACAACTCCGTTCGTATGCAGATGCTACTTATTGGGCTTTGTGGGTAGATAAAATACCTGCATTGGGAATGAAGAATTATACTATAAACATAGAGGATGGACGCCCCAAAACATACAACTCGCATAATGAATCTGTTCAGGTAATAGAAAATCAATGGTACCGTATACGGTTGGATACAAAAAAAGGTATTGTTAGCGAATGGTTTGATAAGGAACTGGACAAAGAGCTTATCTCTGCTCAACCTGAATGGCGGATGGGTGAATTGATATACGAAAGGGATCAGGATCCGAGAGGTGCGTTAGACCGGTTAACAAGTGGTAATTTTAAGCGTGTTGCTCCGACAGAAGTCATCTACGAAGGATTCAAGGAAGGAGAAATCTGGGATACATACCGGTTTAAAGGAACAACACCTGCAGGAGAAGGAAAGGATAACTTTACATTCGAACTACAGGTGTTTAAGACTTGTAAACAGATAAACTTTGCATACAAATTGAACAAAAAGCTTTTAGTTGACCCGGAAGCAGTCTATGTATCATTTCCTTTTGAGTTGAACGACGGTAAAATATACTTTGATGTACCCGGAGGTACAATCGAAGCGGTAAAAGAACAAATACCCGGATCGGTCAACGATTGGAATGTTATGCAGAATTTTGTGTCTGTCAGAAATATGTCCGGACAAATAGTGCTCGGAAGCAGGGAAATACCATTGATGCAATTGGGTAATATCAATCTTGGTCGCTTTCGGAAGGATGCCCTACCGGAATCCAACCATATATTCACCTGGCCGATGAATAATTATTGGGTAACCAATTTCGATGCATTCCAGTTTGGTGAATTTGAGTGGAGTTATTACCTGACGTCTTCGGGTAATACCTCAGTGAAACATGCGACTCAATTTGCATGGAGCAACCGTATTCCATTACAAAACAGGGTATCTCCCCCCGGAGTAACCAATGACCTGAAGCCTTTGGCCGGATCAATTCTATCTTTAAGTCCGTCAAATATATTACTTATAAACATGGCGCCTGTAAAAGGTGAAAACGCTGTCATTTTGCAGATCCGTGAGATAGAAGGTAAGGATACAAATATAGAGATAACCTCTGCTTATCGTAAAAACCTGACTGTGACCGAATGTAATCTGTTGGGAGAAGAATTACCTGCAAAGGGTTCGGTATCTGTCAAAGCCTGGGAAAACAAGTTTGTGAAAGTTAAATTATAATTTTTTGATTATTTTATTATTAGCGCTATATGAGAAAGGAAATAAAAATATTTATATTATTCATTGCAATTATCATGAGCGGACGATTATCCACTTTGGCTCTTTCACAGACAATTTATCCTGACTGGCAGATTGCTTATCATCAGACAGAATTGGCTGAACCTGTTTCATGGTATCAAGCAACCGTACCCGGAGCAGTTCAGCTTGATATTATGGTTGCCGAAAAATACAGTCAACCATGGTGGTATGGTGATAATGTGCGACAGTTTGATTGGATGGAAGATGTATGGTTTACATATAAAACAACTTTTAAATGTCCTGAATTACAAAACGGGGAACGATTGCATTTTTTTTCTAAGGGAATTGATTATCAATTTAAAATTATCCTGAATAATCAAACGATTTGGGAGCAGGAAGGAATGTTTACCTATGTAGATGTAGATTTGACAGATGCCTTACAAGATATGAATGAACTAAAGATTGTACTTTTTCCTGTTCCGAAATTAGGATTCGACGATCCGGAGGATAACCCTGATAATTATAGAAAAAATGCCCGTGAAAGTGCCAAACCGCCTGTTAGTTATCGATGGGACTGGCATCCACGATGCGTTACAAGAGGAATCTGGGATGACACTTACCTTACAATATGTCAACCAATACGTATGAATGATGTATCTGTATCATATGTGATGGATGAAAAACTGACTAACACTGTTGTCAGAATAGAACTTTTAGGAGTAAATGTTGGCGGTAATCCTTACTTGTGGACATTAAAAGATCCGGAAGGTAAGATTGTCATCAAGAAAAAAGGACTCTTGACATCAGATGATTCGTTTGTAGAAGCTGAATTGTTATCACCTGTTCTATGGTGGCCGAATGGTTATGGTAATCCTAACCTGTATCGTTCAGAATTTGTTTTGTTGGATGAAAAAAATCAGGTACTGGAAGAATATACATGTAAAATTGGTTTTCGTCGCATAAGGTTGATCCCCAATGAGAAAATGTGGGAGAACCATTGGGTTTTTCCTGCAACAACTTCTGTTCCACCGGCATGTCTGGAAGTCAACAACCGTCGCATATTCGGTAAAGGCAGTAACTGGGTACATCCGGATGTGTTTATTGGATTAATAACACCGGAGCGCTACCGTGAACAATTAGAACTGGCTCAAAAGGCTCATTTCAACCTGTTACGTGTCTGGGGTGGTGGGATTGTTAACAAAGAATCATTCTATGAACTATGTGATGAAATGGGATTATTGGTCTGGCAGGAATTTCCGTTAGCATGCAATGTTTATCCCGACAAACCAGCTTATCTGAAGATTCTTGAACAAGAAGCCATTTCCATTGTAAAACGATTACGAAAGCATGCGTGTATTGCTCTTTGGTCGGGTGGAAATGAGCTTTATTGGAGTGGAATGACTGAACAATCATTACCCTTGCGCCAGCTTAACAGTATTTGCTATCGCTTCGATCCACATACACCATTTATCAAAACATCCCCATTTCCCGGTGTAGGGCATGGTCATTATCTGTTCTATGATAGCCAATTAGATAAAGAATTATTCCAATGGATGGCTGAAGCACGTCGTACAGCATATACTGAATTTGGTGTACCTGGTATATCCAACATTGAAGTACTGAAAAGCTTTATCCCTTCGGCAGAACTGTTTCCTCCTAAAACCGGCACGGCATGGTCGGTACACCATGGTATTGGTGCATGGAGAAAAAGCAGTTGGGCAGAGATGGAAACATACCGGAAATATTTTGGCGAATCACAATCTTTGGAAGAATTAGTTGGATATAGTCAGTTGATGCAAAGCGAAGGGCTTAAATTCATTTATGAAGAGGCACGCAGACAAAAGCCATATTGTAGCATAGCGCTTAACTGGTGTTTCCAGGAGCCTTGGCCTTCGGCTGCAAACAACAGCTTGATAAACTGGCCAAATGTGCCTAAACAGGCATATTATCATGTAGCTAATGCCTTACGTCCGGTATCTACCAGCATGCGTGCACGTAAATTCGAATGGCAAGAGGGAGAAGAATTTTCCTTCGACCTGTTCTTTTTGAATGATACATACGAATCATATGATAAAGTAAAAATTAAAGTGATATTGAAGTACGATGCTAAAGAAGAAGAATTGCTCAATTGGGACTGTTTCGGAATCAATCAGTTTGAAAATGTACAGGGACCAACCGGTCATTTCCGTATACCACGAATGGAAACCAATCTATTTACGATACTACTTAAGGCAGAAGGCTATCCTGAATATGATTCATCTTACAGGTTTGTATTTAAAGGAGAAAATGTACAAAAAACAAAAATAAGCTATGAATGATTTATCAAAGTTTCGTAAAAAGGAACAGTTTTACCGTTATGTCGGCGACCTTACACAGATATGTGGAATCAGAGAGTATGAAATGAAATCGGGAAGAGCCAATGGCGTCAGGGCGTTTGATGTAAAAAACGGCTCAGGGCTTGAATTTACGGTCTTACAGGACAGGTGTCTTGACATAAGCGCTTTGTCGTTCAATGGCATAAACTGCAGTTATCTGAGTAAAACAGGCGTCACTGCTCCCGCTTACAACGGAAACGGGACAAATTTCTCCCGTACTTTCTATGGAGGATTTCTGACAACTTGCGGTTTGCGCAATGTAGGTGATGCCTGTGAGGAGCATGGGGAATGTTTCGGAACGCATGGGCGGATTTCGAATCTTCCGGCAGAAGAAATAAGAGCGTCTGTCGATTGGGTTGATGATATACCGGAGATAACGGTTAGCGGGAAGATACGTGAATCTTCATTTTTCGGAGAGAACATCCTGCTTGAACGTAAAATTTCCTGCCGTTACGGTGACAATAGAATAAGAATAAGTAATACGATAGAAAACCAAGGTTTCAAACCTGAAGTATTGATGTTGCTTTTGCATTTCAATATAGGGTATCCGTTGTTGTCGCCTTGTTCCCGTTTTCTGTCTCCTTTCAAGGAAGTCATTCCGCGAGATGCGCAGGCAGAAGCGGGAATCAGGGATTTTGAACGCATGCAGCCACCAACAAAAGAGTATGCCGAACAGGTTTTCTATCATACCCTCCGGACAGACGGGGAAAATAATACGATGGTAGCGTTGATCAATCCTGAAATTGAAACAGGGCTTTCTTTGACATTTAACCGGAATCAGTTTTCCCGTTTTACTCAATGGAAACAGATGGGGGAGGGTGAATATGTGTTGGGTATGGAACCTTGCAACTGTTATGTCGGCGGACGTTCGGACGCTCGTAACAAAGGATTTCTGACCGGGATACAGCCGTTTGAGAAAAAACAGTTTGATGTGACGGTAGAGTTACATTCAGGAATCAAACAATTAGAAATGCTGGAAAATAAAATAAATAACTTAAAAAATAATATTAAAACATTTGATCATGGAAAATAAAAACAATATGAAAAAAGCGCTACCTGTCCTGATTAGTTTCTTTGTGATGGGTATAGTTGATTTGGTAGGGATATCCACCAATTATGTAAAACAGGATTTTGCGTTGAACGATACCATCGCGAACCTTCTACCCATGAGTTTATTCCTGTGGTTTGCCATTCTGGCTGTTCCTACGGGTATGATGATGAACAAGTGGGGACGTAAGCAAACGGTTCTGATTAGTATGTTCATCACATTGATTGCAATGATTATACCTTTGTTTGTGTATAATTTTCAGGTAATGTTGTTTGCTTTCGGACTTCTGGGAATCGGTAACACCATTATCCAGGTGTCTTTAAACCCTTTGCTTACGAATGTGGTAAGCGGCGATCGTCTGACAAGCAGTCTGACGTTGGGACAATTCATCAAAGCCATTGCGGCTTTTCTGGGTCCCATCATTGCCGGTCGCGCTGCTTTATGGTTTAATGATTGGAAATTGATTTTCTTAGTATATGGAGCAATTACAATCGTTTGCGGACTATGGTTGCAGTTCACCTCAATTGAAAAAGAACGGCAAAGCGGGAAATCGTTATCCTTAGGGGAGACCTTCGGATTGTTGAAAGACAGGATGATGCTGATCTTTTTCATCGGCATCATCTTTGTCGTTGGTATTGATGTAGGATTGAATACTACTGTCCCTAAATATTTAATGGAAAAGTGCGCTGTTCCGCTGGAGCAGGCAGGATTGGGTACCAGTCTTTATTTTATAGCCAGAACAATCGGAACATTTATCGGTGCGATAATATTAGTACGTTTCTCAGCCAAACGCTTTTTTATCATCAGTATGCTGGTAGCTATTCCTGCTACTGTCATCATGTTGCTTATGGGAGATATGTGGAGTATTCTGACGATGGTTTTTATTATCGGATTTGCCATCGCAAACGTGTTCTCCATCATTTTCTCTTTTGCGTTGAAGCGCAAGCCTGAAAAAGCCAATGAGATATCCGGTCTGTTGATTATGGGAGTTGCCGGAGGCGCTGTTATTCCATTTATAATGGGAGTTTCATCCGACTTGTTTAATCAGTCGGGTGCAATGTGCGTATTATTGTTATTGATGATATATCTGTTGTATAATGCATCGATTGTAAAAGAAGAGAAGTAATAAGTTTATATTGTGTCACATTAAAATTTAAAACAAAATGAAGAGAAGTGAAATTAATCAGATTATGGTAAAAGCAAAAGCATTTATGGAAGAACGAAAGTTTTATTTACCGCCATGGGCCTGTTGGAGACTTTCAGATTGGAAAGAAAATAAAGGCAATGTTGCAGAAGTGATAACAAACATGCTCGGATGGGATATTACCGATTTCGGATCAGGTGATTTTAGCACAAGAGGATTGTTTTTGTTTACCCTGCGGAATGGGAAGTTTAACGTTGATAAGAAGCCCTATGCCGAAAAGATAATGATTGTGGAAGAAAATCAGGAAACGCCGATGCACTTCCACTGGTCAAAAATGGAAGACATCATTAACCGTGGAGGTGGAAATCTTGTTATAGAACTCTATAACTCTACTCCTGAAGATACATTTGCCGATTCGCCTGTTAGTCTGAAGACCGATGGCGTCTTGCGTATTGTAAAACCAGGAGGAAAGGTTATTATCCGTCCCGGTGAAAGCATTACCCTTGAACAAGGCGTCTATCACCGGTTTTATGGAGAAACGGGATATGGTAAAGTGTTGGTTGGAGAAGTAAGTATGGTAAACGATGATGCTAATGACAACCGGTTTTATGAAACAGTAGGTCGTTTTCCTGCAGTAGAAGAAGATGTTGAACCATTACATTTATTAGCGTCGGATTATGAAAAATTTCTTAGATGATGGGAAAGAAAACATTTAGAATATCAGGAACAGGATGTGCTTTAGTCGATTATTTGTATGCCCCCGTAGACTTTTCAGGATCGGTTTTCAAACGATATGAATCTGTTAAGTCCGGCGATGGGGGACTATCTCCCGGAAAACTTGTCTTCAAAGAGGAATTTGATAAATTCTCCGGATCGGATTATATTCAAGTGAGAGAGCAGCTAACGAATGGCAACCCCCCGGTAAATTTGAATATCGGGGGACCATCGATAGTATCGTTGATCCATACCGCGCAAATGCTGGACGGCATGCCTGTAGAAGTTTGTTTTTACGGAAGCAAAGGGAAAGATCAGGGCGCTGCTTATATTGACGAACAACTACGGAAGACGCCCCTGAAAGTTAAGCTGTACAAAGAATCGCCGAGGCATACACCCTTTACCGAAGTACTTTCGGACACCGGTTACGATCAGGGGCATGGCGAACGTATCTTCATTAATAATATTGGCGCTGCGTGGGATTTGTACCCCGAAGACCTGGATAATGCTTTTTTTGAAAGTGATATAGTAGTTTTTGGAGGTACGGCTTTGGCGCCTAACCTGCATCGTTCTTTGCTGGATTTACTCAGGAAAGCGAAAGCAAATAAAGCCGTGACGATTGTCAACACAGTGTATGATTTCATGAACGAAAAGGAAAATCCGGATAAAGCCTGGCCATTAGGAGCATCATTAGAATCTTACCGCTATATAGACATGCTGATCACAGATATGGAGGAAGCTCTTCGTTTGAGTGGAACGAACAACATAGAAGAGGCTCTTGCCTTTTTCAAACAGACCGGTGTTGGCGCTCTTATTGTAACGCATGGGGCAAAACAGACTCATTTTTTTTGTAATAGTCAGCTATTTGGAACCAAAGAAGGTCGCAGACCCGTGTCGGAAAGAGTGCGGAATGAAATTCTCCAATATCCCGAACGAGTAGGAGACACAACGGGTTGCGGCGATAATTTCGCAGGCGGCATTATTGCTTCGGTAGCCATACAGTTAATGAGACGTCCGGGTGAGCCTGTAAATATAGATGAAGCGATTGCTTTAGCCACCACATCCGGAGGATATGCCTGCTTTTATTACGGCGGTACTTTTTTTGAAGAGTATGCCGGACAAAAAAAGGAACTCATCGAACCTTATTATCAAGATTATTTGTCTCAAATAAATAAGTAATTTATAGATGTTTAACTGTTTTTTATAACGAACTATTGTACATATGAAAATTAAAGTATTATCCCCGCTGACGCGGACTTGCGGTTCATGCCAACCTCGCGCCGATGAGAAAGGAGAACGGGTATGGTGGTAACGATAAAAAACATATTGCTGACGGTTATTTTTACTTTGCTGTGTGTAGGATGTCTTTTCCTGACAACGCCGCTTTTTGTAAACGAACAGGTTACGCCGAAATGGTACTGGACGTTCTTCTGTTCGGCGGCTTTGCTTTTGGTATCATTAATTACGGGAAGAGAGATGATAACGGGAAGACAATCGGTATCCGTCATCTGTTTGATAATCGTAACCCTGTGCGTATTGCAGGCCGTCTATGGACTGCTTCAATATGTAAAACTGTTTCCTGCAGCCAACGGATTCAGCATTACGGGCAGTTTCGACAATCCCGCCGGGTTTGCAGCGAGTTTGTGCACCGGATTCCCGTTTGTGTTTTATTTTGTTTTCAGTGAAAAATCATGGAAACGGTATACGGCAATAGCGGCAGGGATTGTAATCATTACGGCGGTCGTCCTTTCCGCCTCGCGTGCGGGGATTGTCAGTCTGGGCGTCGTATGTCTGGCTGTGTTCTTCTATAAAATAAAGCTTGACGCCAAATGGAAATGGGTGATAGTAAC
>JAIRZF010000153.1 GCA_031267385.1 Dysgonamonadaceae bacterium
GTAATTATCCTGTTTGTAATGGCAGGATACGGAGATTATAACCAATCTGCTGCTCAAAGCAAAAACGTTATCACAGTCGATGTTACGGCAAACTATCCCCGAAAGGAACTGATTCTGCAGGACTTTTTGGATGTGGAATATATTCCGCTGGAATCAAGTGACGAGTTTGTCACGTCGTGTTATGTGCAAGCTGTGGGTAAGAACATTTTACTGGTTAGAAACATCAATCAGGCCGGCGCCGGTGACATATTTATCTTTGACAGAAACGGTAAGGGATTGAGAAAGATAAACCGGCGGGGACAGAGTAATGAGGAATATACCAATATTTTGGGGATGATTACCCTGGATGAAGATAACGGTGAAATGTTTGTCAACAGCGGCCTTTTAAGAAAAGTACTGGTGTATGACCTGTTCGGGAATTTCAAGCGAAGTTTCAGCCATAAGGAAGGTGAAGGCCAGTTCAAAGAGATTTACTATGATCCGATATACATTTTCGACCGGGATCATTTAATTTGCCAGGATCGCTTCAGCGGCCGCACCTATTATAATGACAATAAGAGCAACTTGGACGTGGAATCGAGAAACATATTCTGGATTATATCCAGGCAGGATGGAAGCGTCACCCGGGAAATTAAAATTCCTTTCAAGAAGAAGATCTATCAGGGAGTGTTTCACGCGGGTAGCAGAGGGGGGCTGGTTGCCAATCTGGGATTAATACCTTCCCGTGACGGCTGGATACTTGCAGAGCCTTCGGCCGATACCATATACAGCTATTCGCCCAGCCACAGCATGACGCCGTTTATCGTAAGAACTCCGTCCGTCCAGTCCATGAACCCGGAAGTCTTCCTGTTTCCGGGTGTTATTACCGGACGTTACTGCTTTATGCAGACCGTAAAGAAGGTATATGACAAGACGGAGTCCCGAGGTCGTATGCCAAGGACTGATTTGGCGTACGACAGGCAGGAAAGGAAAATATTCGAATATGTCGTGTATAATAACGATTTTACAAATAAAAGACGCATAAAAAATCTGGTGGAAGCCATACTTGAATTAACCGTGGTGAATAACGAAGAAATAGCCTTTATGGAAAAAATAGAAGCCTTCGAGCTTGTTGAAGCATACGAAAAGGGGCAGCTGAAAGGCCGGCTGAAAGAAATCGCCGCACAATTGAATGAAGACTCGAATCCGGTGATTATGCTGGCAAAGTACAGGAAACAGTAACGTCCGAACCTTTGCCATGTAAAACAAATATAGAATTGCGCAGGAATTTTTAATTATAAGAAAAATGAAAAAAGTAAATACCATTTTAGTAATTATCCTGTTTGTAATGGCAGGATGCACAGGATGCAAACAATCCGGAGTAGAAAGCAATGACTTCATCACGGTCGATGTTACGGCAGATTATCCAAAGAAAGAGTTGGTTCTTCAGGATTTTTTGGATGTGGAATACATTCCGCTGGAATCAAGTGACGAGTTTATAACTGCAGGTTATGTGCAAGCCATTGGTAAGAATATTTTATTAGTTAGAAATACCAATCAAGCCGGTGGCGGTAACATATTTTTCTTTGACAGAAACGGTAAGGGATTGAGAAAAATAAACCGAAGGGGGCAGAGCGGAGAGGAATATATAAATATTACAGGGTTGATTACCCTTGATGAAAGCAACGGTGAAATGTTCGTCCACTGCGGCGTTTCAAGAGATGTATTGGTGTATGACCTGTCCGGAAATTTCAAACGCAGTTTTAAGTATATGGATCGTGCAGATAAATCAGGCAGATTTAAATATATTTACTATGATCCGGTATACAGTTTCGACCGGGATCATTTAATTGTTCAAGACTTCTTTAGCGGTCGCGACTTCAGCGGTACGGAAGAAGGCAATAGAGACATGGAGTCAAGAAACATATTCTGGATAATATCCAAACGGGATGGAAGCGTCACCAGGGAAATTAAAATTCCTTTTGAGAAGAAGATATTTCAGGTCGTATTTTCCGCAAGCGGCGGAGTGGGTATGGTTGAAAATCCGGGATTAATACCTTATCGTGACGGTTGTATACTTGTAGAGCCTTCCGCCGATACCATATACAGATATTCAGCGGATCACAATATGACGCCGTTTATCGTAAGAACTCCGTCCGTCCAATCCATGAACCCGGAAGTATTCCTGTTTCCGGGTGTTATTACCGAGCGTTACTGCTTTATGCAGACCATAAAGAAAGAGTATGACAAAACGGAGTCCCGGGGTTATATGCCAAGGACTGATCTGGTGTACGACAGGCAGGAAAAGAAAATATTCAAATATACGGTATATAATGATGACTTCACAAATGAAAGACCCATAAAGAATCTGGTGGATGCAATACTCAAGTTAACCGTGGTGAATAACGAAGAAATCGCATTTATGGAAAAAATAGAAGCCGACGAGCTTGTGGAAGCATACGAAAAGGGACAGCTGAAAGGCCGGCTGAAAGAAATTGCCGCACAATTGAATGAAGACTCCAATCCGGTGATTATGCTGGCAAAGTACAGGAAACAGTAACGGTCGGGGTGATGATAGAGATAGCCGGGCGGGCGTTGAAAATCGACATCCGGAAAAAATCCGGCGTCCCTGTCTGATGATGAAAAATTTGATTCATCACTGGAACGGCATTGTATTCTAATAACTTATTTATATCTTTGTCCCCCGATACAGCTTAATATTAAAATTTTAAATGACGTAAATTATGAAACGCATACTGCTCCTATTGTCCGTTGTGCTATTTCCGGTAATCTTACAGGCTGGAGAGAATGAGACTAAAATCCTGATTGTTACGAACATGGGTAAAATAACCGTGAAACTGTACAACGAAACGCCCCTGCACCGCGACAATTTCATCAAACTGGTACAGGAAAACAAATACGACAGCATCATGTTTCACCGCGTCATCAAACTGTTTATGATACAGGCCGGCGAGAAATACGCCCCGGACGATTCCATAAACGCCGGATTCGTCGACAAAGACCTGGAATACACGGTACCGGCGGAGATTGTCTATCCCGCATATTTTCACAAGCGGGGACAGCTGTGCGCGGCGCGTCAGGGCGATGATGTGAATCCGGGACGGGCGTCTTCGGCGAACCAGTTCTATATCGTAACCGGCAAACATTATACGGAACACGATTTGGACAAAATGGAACAGGAAAAAAACATCACGCTGACGCCCGAACAGCGGGAAGCCTATCAAACAGCGGGAGGCACGCCGCATCTGGACGGTGCATATACGGTTTTCGGCGAGGTTGTGAAAGGGATAAAAGTCGTAAACAAAATAGAACTTGTAAATACCGACAATGGCGACCATCCGCTGAAAAGCGTCAGGATAAAAACAATGAAAATATTAAACAGATAGCCGGGATGAGAAGCGCAGGGCCTTTTGCAGGGAAATTACCGATGATAGCCGCATGTCTCATCATAACATGCGGCGCGGCCGTTCGCGCACAGGGCCCGCTGAAGACGGCCGTCCCGGGCATGAAAAAGATTCGACCCGAAGGCCAGCAGTTCGGAACCGTCGAGGGACGGGATACCATTCCTTTCGTATATCTTCAGGAAATACTGGTTTTTCCGCCGCTTAAATTCAAAAACGAAAAGGAACGCCTGCAATACAACAAACTTATCCGCGATGTTAAAAAGACGTTGCCTTACGCCAAACTCGTTTACGAAACGCTCATCGAAACTTACGAGTATATAGAGACGCTGCCCGATGACAAGTCAAAAAACACCCATCTCAAGCGAATGGAAAAAGAACTTTTCAAACAGTATAAGCCGGAACTCAAAAAGTTCACGCTGTCGCAGGGCAAACTGTTAATAAAACTGATAGACAGGGAATGTCACCAGTCCAGCTATCATCTTGTCGACGCCTTTCTGGGCACGTTCCGCGCAGGATTCTGGAACCTGTTCGCCGGAATGTTGGGCGCCAGTCTCAAAACCGAATACGACCCGAAAGGCAAGGATGCAATGACCGAGCGCGTCGTGCAGTTAGTCGAACACGGGATGATATAATTTCCGAAAAAAATCCCAGAGCACAATACCCGCGGCTACCGAAACATTCAACGAATGTTTGGTCCCGTACTGGGGAATCTCCAGGCATATATCGCAGGCATCAACCACCTCCTGCCGCACGCCTTTCACTTCGTGCCCAATAACGACGGCGTACTTTTCGCGCCGGTCGGGCACGAACCGTTCCAGCGAGATGCTGCCCTCCGCCTGTTCCAGGGCGCAGACGGTGTAACCCTGACGTTTCAGTTCCGCCACCGCGTCAAGCGTTTCCCTGTAATAATGCCATGCGACGGTATCTTCTGCTCCAAGCGCCGTCTTGTGAATCTCCGCATGGGGGGGAGTCGCCGTGATGCCGCACAGATAAACCGCCTCCAGCCTGAAAGCATCCGCCGTACGGAACACGGAGCCTACATTATTCAAACTGCGGACATGGTCGAGGACGACGGCCAGCGGCGTCTTGTCGCTCGTTCTGTATTCATCCGCCGTCAGGCGGCCCAGCTCCGTTATCTTAAGTTTTCGCATAAATCACGATTCTTTATCCAAAAGTATTCATTAGTGGTTAGTGATTAATGATTAATGATTAATGGTTAGTGATTAATGGTTAATGATTAATGGTTAATCACCAATCATTGCGGGCACCCACAAGGGGCGCCCCTACATCACTAATCACTAACCACTAATCATTCGTATTATTTTCATCAGTTCTCCGCCCAGTTCTTTTGCTTCGGTCATTGTATGCGCTTCGGAGTAGATGCGAATGATAGGTTCGGTATTGCTTTTGCGCAGATGAACCCATTTGTCGGGAA
>JAIRZF010000235.1 GCA_031267385.1 Dysgonamonadaceae bacterium
TACAATAAGAGCATATTGGAATACAGCGACGTCCGCTCGGCAGTAGAATATGCCAGGGATGAAGGCATAAATATTGGCGTTGAAAAAGGGATAAATATTGGCCGGGAAGAAGGGATAGAAAAAGGCAAGGATATTGGTCGGGAAGAAGGGATGGAAAAAGGGATAGATATTGGCGTTGAACAGGGAAAAATTCTTATCGCCCGTAAATGTTTGGAAAAGAACATGTCTATTGACGATATTTCCGATTTGACGGGCTTATCTAAAAAACAAATACTTCAATTGAAGTGACTTACATCGAACTCACGTTAAAATAAAAAATTGGTTTTCATTCGAAAATATACAGTTCGGAAGGAGTTGTTCTTTTCAGGGGAGTGACATTAACATCTTTTCCGATACGGATACCGTATTCTCTCATAGCCATGTCCACTGTTTTGAGAGCCAGTTCCGGATGGTTATTGTCGCGGCTGAGATGGCACAGCCATATATTTTTCATGTGAAGATCGAAGTTTGAAGCCAGGAATTCGGCGGCTTCCCCATTGCTTAAGTGTCCTTTCCCGTTCATGATTCGCTCTTTCAGGAAAGAGGGATAATTACCCCGGCACAACATTTCTTTATCGTAATTTGCTTCTACTATCAGGTGATTGGCTATTCGTGCATACCTTGCAAGCGTGTCGTCGATATGTCCTATATCCGTAGCCAGGACAAAATTATGTTCTCCGAATTTGATATAATAACCGACACAATCACTGGCATCGTGTGGAATTTCAAAAGCCGTCACTCTGAAATCACGAATTTGAACAGGCTGTTCTTTCTCCAGTACCCGGCGCGAGGAATAGAGTTTTTGTTCCACATACCGGCTGTTATTGATTCCCAGGTGAACAGCTTCCGTGGCGTAAACAGGAATCCCGTACTTTTCACCGAGGCAGCCTACGGCTTTGATATGGTCGGCATGATCGTGAGTGATAAATACAGCCATGATCTGTTCCATGCCGATGTTATTATCTTTGAGAATTTTTTTGATGATCCGGATGCCGATACCCGCATCAAGAAGGATGCCATAGTCATCGGTTCCTAAAAAATAACAGTTCCCACTGCTTCCGCTCGCCAAACTCAAGAACTTTAACCTCATGTTTAGGTAGTTGTTTTACAAAATGACAGCAAAGTTACATTTTTTTACTGAAAGATTGAAAGCTTGCCGGAGATTTGTTTGAATATTTCCCAGATTACAATTCCGGATGCAACGGATACATTGAGGGAGTGTTTTGTTCCGAATTGAGGGATTTCGATGCATCCGTCACTTTGATCAATGACCTCCTGACCGACGCCGTGGACTTCATTTCCAAGGACAACGGCGTGTTTTTCTTCTTTGAGTTCCAACTCAGGCAGGGATATACTTCCTTTGGCTTGTTCCACAGACCAGATTTTATATCCTGATGCTTTCAGTTGTTGTATTGCTTCGAGCGTATTTTCCACGGAGGTCCAGTTTACGGTATTTTCCGCACCCAAAGCTGTTTTGTGGATCTCCGGATGGGGCGGATGGGCGGTGATGCCGCATAAATAGATACGTTCAATCCTGAAAGCGTCGGATGTGCGGAATATGGATCCGACATTATGAAGGCTTCTGACATTATCCAGGACTACGACTAAAGGGATCTTGTCTGCAATTTTGAATTCCTGGTCGTTCAGCCTGTTCAGTTCGGTAATTTTTAGTTTGAGCATTTTTGGGGGGAGTTATGGGGAGTTATGGGGAGTTAAAAGGAGTTAAAAGGAGTTATGGGGAGTTAAAAGGAGTTATGGGGAGTTACAGGGAGTTGAAATCTGGTGCAAACCATTCTTCTAACTTCCTTTAACTCCCTTTAACTCCTTTTACCTCCCTTTAGCTTGAAATGCAATAGCATACAGTTTCATTTGTTTTAACATGGCAACCAATCCATTTGACCGGGTAGGAGACAGGTGTTCTTTTAATCCGATTTTATCAATGAAATACAAATCGGCCGACATGATTTCATCGGGAGTACGATTTGAAAGTACGGTTATCAATAATGAAACAATCCCTTTGACGATTACCGCATCACTTTCTCCCTGGAAAATAACGTTTCCGTCCACCAGATCGGCTTGTAACCAGACCCGGCTTTGGCAGCCTTCTATCAAGTTGTTATTTGTTTTGTATTTAGGATCAAGGGGAAGTAATGTACTTCCCAGTTCAATGAGCAATGCATATTTGTCCATCCAGTCATCGAAGACAGAGAAGTCGTCAATGATTTTGTCTTGTATTTCGTTGATGGTCATCGTGTTATTATTTTTCGTGATAAATAACATAAAGCAGTGTTTGTCCCACCGCTTTCAGCGTTTCCCTGCTTATGTTGTCCATATTGTCGTTTTGTGTGTGCCAGTATGCTCCGAAATTATGATCTGTGGCGGGATCGTAATGTATGATGTCGATGCAGGGTATTTTGCGATGTTTCATTACATGTGTATGATCATCCTCGACCCCTCCTCCGTCGGCATCGACAAAAAATTG
Source organism: Dysgonamonadaceae bacterium (assembly GCA_031267385.1). Taxonomy (GTDB): domain Bacteria; phylum Bacteroidota; class Bacteroidia; order Bacteroidales; family Azobacteroidaceae; genus BNXB01. The sequence continues at coordinate 2,522 of JAIRZF010000235.1, forward strand.
TCCGTAACCGCATATCTGAGCGGCTTCCCATACTTTTTTAATGATACCGGGAGCCGTTTGTTTAGAATAATATTCTTTGTAAAAACGAGCTCCCGGCGCACTAACCATATCCAATAAGATACCGTATCTTGCAGTATAATTTCTTATATGTGGATTTTGTCCCCAAAAATCAGACCCAAGGCAATATCCGCTGAAAGGGTGATTTTTTTCATCAAAAGTAGGCGCTCCCCAGTCTTCGGCATCAAAAAGAATGAGGTCGATGCCTATAGCCGGTTGCTGTGTGCCGATTTGACGTGCCAGTTCGAGCAGAACGGCGCAAGATCCGGCGCCATCATTTGCACCGTCGATAGGCTTCCTGTAATTTTCGGGATTGGGGTCGCGATCGGAAAAGGGGCGGGTATCCCAATGTGCAAACAGTAGCGCCCTGTTTTTATTTTCCGGCTGAAAAGAGGCAATGATGTTTTTTGCTTTCAATTCAATACCATCATAGGTTTTCAGATTGGCATTTTGTTCGTATACAGTTGCTCCAAACGATTTTAATTTTGAAACAAAATAGTTTCCACAGTCGACATGAGCCTGGGTATTGGGCACTCTGGGGCCGAATGCAACCTGCTCCGCCGTGTAGATGTAGGCGCTGTCGGGATTGAAAGCCGGAATATTTACCTTACTTTCTTCTTTTAGAGAAGGCTTATTTGCTTGTCCGCAAGCCGAAACCGTGACAATCGTAATGAGTATGGGGATAAGATAACGATACATAAAACTTATAATTTGAGGCAACTAAGTTATTAAATAAATTTCAAATATACGTTTGAATTTTCCACATTTAGTTGAGCTTTCCCATTTTCAATCAAAGGATAATTGGTGTTGACATGACCAACGGGAAAATCGAAGCAGACGGGATAATCATACCTTTCAACGAGATGAAATATTGATTCATAAATAGTGCAATTCATTTGAGGGTCGTCGTGGCATCCGGAGAACCGGCCGATAATCAAGCCGGAAATTTTTTCCAGTATTCCTCCAAGTTTCAGGTTTTGCATCATCCGGTCTATGTGGTAGGCTTGTTCGTCAATATCTTCGAGGAACAGGATCGTGTTTTCTGTTAAAAGATCGTATGGAGTTCCCCGTAATCCGGATAATATCGACAGGTTCCCTCCTCTGATGTATCCGCTACACGATCCGTTCCGGTTCAAGTCATGATCTCCGATACGATATTCCGGTTTTTCTCCGAAGAGAATTTTTTTCAGATATAAAGCCGATAGTTCATTTTCGCCTTCTTCCGCCAGATGAGCCGACATTGGTGCATGCAGGCTACAGATACCGGCTCCGGAAATGAGGGAGTGCAGGATCGTTATATCGCTGAACCCGATCAGCCATTTGGGATTTTGTTTGAATTTATCGAGGGATATCCTGTCCAGGATGTCGACAGTTCCATATCCTCCACGAGCAAAAAAAACAGCTTGGATATCGGGATCATCCAAACTATTTTGTAAATCGTGAAGACGTTCCGATGCCGTACCTGCAAAACGTCCGTATTTTTTGAATAAATGTTCTCCTAATATGACTTGCAGTCCCCAGTTCTCAAATATCTTTCGCGTTTTTTCAACATATCCCGGCTCAACTACTCCGGAAGGAGCAATGATAGATATCCGGTCTCCGGGTCTCAACGCGTTCGGGTAGAACATTGAAAATCAATTACAGGTTAAGTAAAGCTTTAATTTTAGGAGTGGCAAATGAATCCATTTCTTCTTTAGTTTGTGAATCCACGCGGAAATAATATGTTGTAAAGCAATATTCACCTAAAATATTGTCGGTGTTTTCCCTGGCAAAACGAACCATCATGGCTGTGTTTTCACCTGCCAGCCCGGATAAAGATTCCCTCAATGCGGTTTCATCTTCCGGAGTTGCGGTTCCTGCTTCCTGTTTTTTAATGTATTCAGCGATCAGTTCCTGCCCTTTCTTTGTGGTGGCCATGAATTTATCATTGAATGTCTGTAATTTATCGTTCAGAGGAGTTCCTCCGATTTTTGCAACATTGTCTACGATATCAATAGTGATAGCGCCTTTTTCAACGATATAAACGAAAGGAACCAGAGCTACGGAGTCTGTTGAATACACATTTCTCAAAACAATGGAATCGACGGCTCCTTTAAAAGAGAATTTTCCCGATTCAACCAATAAAGTATCAATAGCTACAGCTTCGTTGTTCGCTATTTGTTTTGAAACGATTTTTCTATTGTTATAAGCCGGGTCATTAACAGATCCTTCTACCGTGTATTTTTCCTTGTTTGAGCAAGAGCAAAAAGCGATGACAGCCAATGTCAGAAATACAATCTTTTTCATAAATTTGATAATTTGTAATATTTATTTCCGGTTATAAACCGGGTGCAAAGATAGTTTTTTTAATTGAAAATGAATAGAAACGTTATAACTTTCCTCTTAAATATTCAATTCTGGCGTTGGCTTTTGCTTTTTCTTTCCCCAAACGTTGAATATCAGACAGGACGACTGCAAAATCATGTATTTTAGCAAGTGATCTTTTATCTCCATCGGAAATAATAAAACGGTATGGTTTTCCACCCAGAAGTTCGGCTTTTAATTGTCCTTTGCTGTTGTTGCAGATAAATAAGATCACTCCGTTATCCTTTTTATTCTGATAAGTGACCACCTCTGTCGTCATTCCCAGGTCCTGGAAAGAAAAATTAAGTCCGCCGTCTTCCGGAATAATTGAGGTTTCGGCGCAGGATTTATCGGGCATGGAAACCCTCAATTGATTGTGCCTGATTCGTCCGGATCCGTGGTAAACGCTGGCAATATGCATTTCTCCCAATTCATTGACTCCCGAGCGGATGTAGCTACGTCCGACGTTACGTTCCAATACTTGTTGTTTATCGATGTATTTTCCTATATCGTCATATTCCGGATTTTTTTCAAAAACAAATAAGGATCTCATAGAGTTGGCCTGTGCTGTTTTCACGATCAGCATACTGTCGGAATAATGGATGTTACGCTCCGATTCTTTTATTTCCACCCGGCGCATGACCTGCAGTCCTTCTTTCAGAACACCTATTTCTTTTGGAAAATTAGCTTTCAAACTATCCAGGCATTGTTTTGCCGCTTCAAATTCATTGTTTTCACATAAAATGAGCGCTCTTTCAAGGTTTTCTTGCGCCATTTTTTTATCATTATTGCAAGCTAAGGCGAATAATCCGAAGAACAGAAATACAAAATAATTTTTCATTTCATTGTAGTATAATAATGAGATACTAACGGTTGCCTAAAATAAATTTCGGCAAAAATACGAAATTATTGTATCTTTGTCCCCAGTTACGATGTTAATTAATGGAAATAGACCAATCAGAAATATTAAAAAAACTTCAGGGAAAAGTATTTGAGGCCATTTCGGAAGCTTCCGAGGAGTTGGGACTTGAAACTTATGTCATTGGAGGATACGTCCGGGATATATTCCTGAACAGGCCGTCAAAAGATATAGATGTTGTTTGTGTTGGGAGTGGAATTCAGCTTGCAAAAAACGTAGCTTCCCGGTTTGAAAAAAAAACGCATCTTTCCGTATTCAAGACTTATGGAACCGCTCAGGTAAAATCCGGGGATATTGAAGTCGAATTTGTAGGAGCCAGAAAAGAATCATACCGTCCGGATTCACGGAATCCGGTTGTGGAAGACGGAACTTTGCAAGACGATCAGAATCGAAGGGATTTTACTATCAATGCTTTAGCTCTATGCCTCAATAAAGCCCGGTTTGGAGAATTAGTGGATCCTTTCGATGGACTGAACGATATGGAAAACCTGAAGATCCGTACTCCATTGAATCCGGATATCACGTTTAGTGATGATCCTTTGCGAATGATGCGCGCCATACGCTTTGCAACTCAATTGGGCTTCTTTATTGATCCGGAAACTTTCGATGCAATCGAACGGAATGTCAATAGGATAGAGATCATTTCAAAAGAGCGTGTCGTTGACGAATTAAACAAAATAATACTCTCTCCCCGTCCGTCCATAGGATTCGAACTACTGGAACAAACGGGTTTACTGGAACTGATCCTGCCGGAGCTTGTGGCTCTGAAAGGCGTTGAAACCAGGGAAGGGATCGGGCACAAAGATAATTTCAGCCACACTTTGAAAGTATTGGATAATCTTGCCGGAGAGACTCAGGATCTATGGTTGCGGTGGGCTGCTATTTTTCACGATATTGCCAAGCCTGCGACCAAGCGTTTCGACCCTAAGTTTGGCTGGACTTTTCATAACCATAACTATATGGGGATGAAAATGCTTCCCGGTATTTTCCGGAGAATGAAGTTTCCGATGAATGATAAATTGAAGTATGTGCAAAAAATGGTATTACTTCATATGCGTCCTATTATACTGTCCGAGGATGAAGTGACCGATTCGGCTGTCCGGCGGTTGCTTTTTGAAGCCGGAGATGATATTGACGGCCTGATGTTGTTATGTGAAGCCGATATTACTTCTAAAAATCCTGAAAAAGTAAAACGTTTCCTGCAGAATTTCCGGTTGGTGCGTGAAAAATTAAAAGAAATAGAAGAAAAAGATCGTTTACGTAATTTTCAGCCTCCTATTGATGGAGAAGAAATTATGGAACGGTTCGGATTGCCTCCGGGAAGGGTTGTCGGTGAGTTGAAAAATGCAATAAAAGACGCTATTTTAGATGGAATTATCCCCAATGAATATGAAGCTGCAAACCGGTTTTTAATGGGAAAGGCAAAGGCGCTGGGTATATTGTAAAATAGCATTATGGTAATATACGTTTGAATATTTAATTTTGTTTTTTATCTTTGCCGTGAATTCGGCTGAAAATAAGTCAATTAATTGTAAAAAAAATCCAAAAAATATGAAGAATTACAAATTAGTTAATAACATTTTCGGGTGGTTGGTTTTTCTGATAGCTGCGGTCGTATACCTGATGACAGTAGAACAGAGCGCCAGTTTCTGGGATTGTGGAGAATTTATTGCTTCTGCTTATAAGTTGGAAGTAGGTCACCCTCCCGGCAACCCGATATTTATGATGGTAGCAAATCTGTTTACCCAATTAGCATCCGATACAAGTCAAGTTCCACTGATGGTGAACTGTATGTCGGCTGTATTCAGTGCATTAACTATTCTGTTCTTGTTTTGGACGATCACACACATGGTGCGGAAAATCACACTGAAAGATGATGAGGCTCTTTCACTTGGTAAAATGATCATTATCATAGGTTCCGGTCTTGTAGGAGCTCTTGCTTACACATTTTCCGATACATTCTGGTTCTCTGCAGTCGAAGGTGAAGTGTACGCATTCTCCTCTTTGATGACAGCGCTGGTTTTCTGGTTAATCCTGAAATGGGAAGATGTAGCGGGTCAGCCTCATGCCGACAGGTGGTTGATCCTGATCGCCTACCTGATGGGGTTATCAATTGCAGTCCACTTGTTGAATCTGCTTTGTATACCGGCAATTGTTCTGGTTTACTATTTCAAGAAGAAAGAAAATCCTACGCTGAAAGGATCTTTATTCGCACTTTTCGTGTCATTTGGAATTATTGTAGCAATTCTCTACGGTTTGGTACAGGGTCTGGTGGAAGTTGCCGGTTTGTTCGAGTTACTTTTTGTGAATGTATTCGGAATGTCTTACAACAGTGGCGTTATTGTGTACATCATTTTAATAGGCGGAGTTCTGGCCTGGAGCATCTGGGAATCCATGCGATTGAAAGAAAACCCTCTGATGATAAAAATATCTTTTATCCTTTCAATCGTTTTATTGGGCATCCCGTTCATTGGTAACGGTTATTGGCTGGGGATTCTGATCATTGCATTATTAACGGCATTTATGTTCGGATACAAAAAGATCAATGTTACAATGCTTAATACAATATTGATAGGCCTTTTTGTCATAACTATAGGTTATTCATCATATGCTCTTATCATGATCCGTTCGGCGGCAAATACTCCGATGGATCAAAACTCTCCCGAAGATATTTTCACATTAAGAACCTACCTTTCCCGTGAACAATACGGAGATACGCCATTGATATATGGAGAAACATATGCCTCAGAGGCGAAGAGGGTTCGGGAGGGACAAAATTTCTGCATACCGGAAGAAATAATCGAAGGCCCGATCTGGACCAGAGTCGCCAAAAAAGACGAATCGGAAAAAGACAGTTATTTTATATCCGGATATAAAAAGAAATATAAAATGGTGGATGAACTGAATATGTTGTTTCCACGCATGTACAGTAAAGAAGGTCGACATGTTGCTGCTTATAAAGAATGGGCTAATGTGAAAGGAAAAAGGATCACTTATCAGGATTGTGGAGAGCCTCAAATGGCTATTGTTCCTACTTTTGCAGAAAACCTCAGGTATTTTTTCTCTTATCAGGTTAATTTTATGTACTGGCGTTATTTCATGTGGAATTTTTCAGGACGTCAGAATGATATTCAAGGGAACGGAGAGGTCAATAATGGGAATTGGATCACCGGCATCAAGTTTATTGATGAGAAGTTAGTCGGGCCTCAGGATGATATGCCGGACGACATCGCTAATAATAAAGGTCATAATAAGTACTATATGTTACCCCTGTTACTGGGTATTGCAGGTCTTTTATTTCAGGCATATTCCGGAAAAAGGGGAATTGAAGGTTTTTGGGTCATATTCATGCTGTTTTTTATGACCGGGTTGGCAATTGTACTGTATTTGAATCAGCCTCCGCTACAGCCCCGGGAGCGTGATTATGCTTATGCCGGTTCTTTCTATGCCTTTGCGATATGGATAGGGATCGGAGTTGCCGGAGTGGTGAAAGGATTAAATAAATATTGTAAGCTTTCGTTGCTTCCTTCCGCATTGGCTGCGACTTTGCTTTGCCTGATAGTTCCGACTATTATGGCTACGGAGAACTGGGATGATCATGACCGTTCAAACCGTTATGTAGCTCGTGATTTCGGATTTAATTACCTTACTACCTGTGCTCCGAATGCAATAATTTTCACCAATGGAGATAACGATACTTTCCCCCTGTGGTATGCTCAGGAGGTTGAAGGTTATCGTACGGATGTCCGGGTCTGTAACCTGAGTTATTTGAATACAGACTGGTATATCGATCAAATGAAACGCCAGGCATACGAATCGACGCCGTTGCCCATTACATGGAAGCGTTCGGAATATATTTCAGGGAAACATGATGCCGCAGTTGTTTATGAACGGACGAAAGATTCGGTAGAACTTGCAACTATTCTTGATTGGGTTAAATCGGATGATACCCGGTATAAACGGATCCTTCCGGGGGATCGTGGCGTCTTGGATGTTATTCCTTCAGCAAAAATGGCAATCCAGATAGACTCCGCAGCTGTAATGCGCTCCGGATTGGTTAAACCCGAAAATGCGCATTGGATTCCCAAAGAAATAGTGTTGGATTATGGTGAGATCCCGTCACCATATGCCGATGAAGCTCCTGAAAGTGCAAAGTCCATGTTCCTGAAAAATGAATTGATGATCCTCGAAATATTGAAAACCATGGCGGAGGAAGGTTGGACGCGTCCGGTTTATTATGCTGCAACCGTACCCGAAGATCTTTATGTGAGGGTAGATGACTATTTCAGTCAGGAAGGTATTGCTTACCGTGTTGTTCCTTACAATGCAATTGCAGTGGGAGAACCTATAAATACCGATTTGATGTTCGACAATATGATGAACAAATATAAATGGGGTAATATTCAGGATTCGAATGTTTATCTGGATGAGAATGTGATCCGTATGTCAAATCACTTCCGTATGTTGTTCGCCCGATTAGCGCGTCAGATGGTCAGGGAAAACAAGACCGGGAAGGCGGAACAAGCATTGGATTATTGTCAGGAAGTAATTCCTCCGACAACAGTTCCATACAACAGTTCTGCTTTAGGGCTAGCTTCTGCTTACCTCGACCTTGGAAAGAACGATAAAGCATTGGAAGTCTATTCCATTATTGCCGAGCGTTCAGCAAAAGCCTTAAGATGGTTTAATCGTCTGAATCCGGAAGATTTTAGAAGCGCGCGCAATGATATTTTGTCGCAACTTAGTACATTACATGCCGTTTTGAGCGATTATGAACCTACTGATCCGGAATGGACAAAACAATACATACCACTTTTTAACGAAGTATATGGCCGGTATCAGTCTTATACTCAACAGGCAAAAAGGCCTGTAAGAGCTTCTAATTTGTAGATTTATGTTTATAGAACAGCCGCCCTGGTTTTACCGGATTTTTTTCCCGGGATCAATCTGGCGAATAAATAAGACGGAAAAATCTGTTTACCTGACTTTCGATGATGGTCCCATCCCAGAGATAACTCCCTGGGTGTTGGATCTTTTGGATAAGTATAATATTAAGGCTACTTTTTTTTGTGTCGGTGATAATGTAAGGAAGTATCCTGAAGTATATCAAATGATAAAGGATCGGGGACACCTGGTGGGAAATCATACTTTTCATCACAAACAGGGAATCCGTACCTATACAAGACGATATATTGACGATGTGGAATTGGCTAATCAACAGATTGACAGTAAATTTTTCAGGCCGCCTCACGGTCATATCCGGCCGATGCAGTTTTTTTCTCTCAGAAAACGTTATAAAATAATCATGTGGGATGTCGTTACCCGTGATTATAGCTGGAGAATGACAGCAGACAAAGTATTTAATGTCGTTAAAAAATACACCAGGAAAGGTTCCGTTATTGTTTTCCATGACTCTATTAAAGCCGGGAACCGGATGAAAGAATCTTTACCGAGATCCATCGAATGGCTGTTGAGCCAGGGGTATACTTTTAGATTGATAGAGTTATAAGTTATAAGTTATAAGTTATACGTTTTACGTTATACGTTATACGTTATACGTTTGGCTTACGCACGACAATAACGTAAAACGTATAACGTAAAACGTAAAACGTAATGTGTTCCGCATCTTCATTAATCAAACAAAAAGCGCTGGAATTAGGCTTTTCCGCCTGCGGTATCTGTCGTCCGGATTTTGCAGAGCAGTATTCCGGTTTTTTAAAAGACTGGCTGAAAAAAGGGTTTCATGGAGAAATGAGTTATATGGAACGGAATTCAGACAAACGATCCGATCCACGTTTACTTGTCGATGATGTAAAATCTATTATTATAACGGCGCTGAATTATTATCCTTCAAAAAAGCAAGATGCCCAAGCGGCTCAAGTTGCCTATTATGCGTATGGGAAAGATTATCATGTTGTAGTCAAAAAGAAATTAAAGGCTTTATACGATTTTATAGCGCTGGAAATTGCTCCGGTAAAAGGCCGGATTTTTTGTGATTCCGCTCCTTTTGCCGAGAAATACCATGCAGTTAAGGCCGGATTGGGATGGGTAGGGAAAAACACACAATTGATCCTGCCGGGAAAAGGGTCTTTTTTCTTCTTGGGATCTATCTTATTGGATATGCCTTTGGAGTATGATGAAGTTGTTATTCCCGATCGTTGCGGAAATTGCACAAAATGTATCGATGCATGCCCTACGAGAGCATTGATGGCGCCGGGCAGGCTGGATTCTACCCGTTGCCTGTCGTACCTGAGTATAGAATATAAAGGTGATCTTCCCGATTTTTACAAAGAAACGATCGGGAACCGGGTTTACGGTTGTGATACCTGTAATACGGTTTGTCCGTGGAATCAAAATGTTCGGGGAAATGAAACCGGAGAATTTCAAGCTTCGGAAAAATTGTTGAATTTATCTTTCGAAGAAATAATGAAAATGAATGAAGATGATTTTGACAAACTATTTTTTGAAACCGCGATCTACCGCATCGGATTGAAACAATTGCAGCGAAATGCCGGCGTCTGATGAGGTTGATCTTAGATTGAAAATGCGGTTTTTAATAATAATTAATAAAAAAACTTTCGCATAGGCCTTTTTCTTAACACTTATTATACAGAAAAACTTGTGTACAGTATTGAAATGCGATACCTTTGCATTGTGGTTTTTTCATAATAGTATTAGATTTAAGGTTAACAAAGATTGAATTAGGGAGTTCGTGAGAATTCCCTTTTTCTTTTTAAAAAATCAGCAAGGTAAACGCACGAAAAACCCATAGGATTTGAGACAGCCTCTTTTGTATACCGCTACCTCTAATTCTTCTTTTCTGTAAAAATAGATCTGTTTATTGTGATTTTTTCCCAACATTTGCGACTAATAATGTAAATAGAATTTTTGATAATGGAAAAAAGAGATTTAGAAAAGGAATTTCTGGATATGGTGAGGCAATACGGCCGCATTATATATAAGGTGTCTTCATTTTACATTGATGAAAAAACAAGTTTAGAAGACATGTATCAGGAAATTGTCCTTAATCTTTGGAAATCTTATCCGTCATTTCGTGGCGAAAGTATACATTCGACATGGATATACCGGGTTGCTTTGAATACTTGTGTATCGTATTATCGTAAAGAGAAGAGACGTCCTTCCTTTGTAGACATTACATACGTTGCAGAAAAAGATGATTCTGAAAATTCCGATATAGTCAGGGAGTTATATGCTTTGATCAACGGACTGGGTAAAATGGAACGGGCGCTCGTACTTCTTTACCTGGAAGACCGTCCACAGAAGGAGATAGCGGAGATTATGGGTATGACGGTTACGAATGTTTCCACCAGACTGGCGCGTATCAAAGAGAAATTAAAACAAATGTCAAATCATTAAAATGTCAATATGATGGATCTGGAAGAAGTAAAAAAAATATGGCAGGAAGCTGATTCGTTAAAAGAACAAAAGCGGATAAGCGATGAAAGGATAAAAAATATGCTGAAAAATGAGGGAAAATCAGCTTTAGATAAGCTCATCAACACGGCGAGAAATTATACAAACATGATGATACCTCTGGGAATAATTATATGTGTTTTTTCATATAGATTTTTTGAAGCAGGAGGGCTTTATCCTGTTTGCCCTTTGGCTATGTTATTGATGTGTATATTATTGGAACCGTTTGAAATTTATCTTTACCGGTTATTAAAAGGAATTGATTATTCCACAATGACGGTCAGGGAAGTAAATTCCAGAATATTGAAATATCAAAGTATCGTTAAAAGATGGGAATTTTACGGAATAGCAATATTTATTGTTTATATGGCGATTTGGTATTATTTGTATTATAAATTGATCTTTGGCGACGAAATTGTCTGGTGGTTTATTATCTTTACAGCCGCTGTTTATGTAGCAGGAATAATTGCAATACCTAAACTGTATAAGAAACTGTACTATGATAATATCAATAAGATAAAAGAGAATCTGAAAGAATTGGAAGAATTTGAATAATAATAATTGAAAAATGAAAAAGATGGAAAGAATGAAAAGATGGATTTTTGTATTGGCGCTGATCATTTCAGCAGGTAATTTATTTGCACAGGGTGATTATAAATCCGGCTCTTTGCTTTGGAAGATTTCGGGGAAAGATTTGAGTAAACCCTCGTATGTGTTGGGGACTTTCCATCTGAAACAGGCCGCCTATTTAGATCAGATTCCGGGGGCAAGAGCCTCATTTGAATCGGCAGAGCAGGTTATTGGAGAAGTTGTTACCAGTGAAATGATGGAACAGGCGATGAAAATGCAACAAAAAATGATGATGACTTCCGACACAACATACAAAATGTTGTACAATGAAACCGATTACCAAATCGTAGATAAAGGGCTTACATCTATTTTTGGAGGAATGGGACTTGAACAATTGAAAATGCTCAAGCCTTCCGGAATCCAGATGAGTATTCTTCAAGTTTTGATAATGAAATATTATCCAAATATTAATCCCATGGAATTGCTGGATCTGTATATCCAGAAAATTGCTGTGGAGCAACAAAAACCGGTAGTCGGACTTGAAACCATCGACCACCAGATTTATGTTTTATTTGAATCCTCTTCCTTGCAACGCCAGGCTGACGCTCTGCTTTGTAATATTAAATCAAGCGAAGGAACAGGCGAAGAAGAAATGATAAAGGAATTAAAAGAATTGGAAGCAACGTATGATAAAGCCGATTTGAACGAACTTCACAAAATTTACAAAAAGAATCCATGCCCGGACTCTGAAGGAGATTATCAGCTGAATAAAGCGCGCAATGACGCCTGGATGGGAAAACTCCCCGGACTGATGAAGGAAAAATCTTCATTTATTGCCGTCGGAGCGCTTCATCTGATTGGAGAAGAAGGATTGCTGAATCAGCTGGAACAAGCCGGATATACGGTCGAAGCTGTTAAAAATTAGGAACGGTCGTCGGGATTTGGGATATGCAGTATCCGCAGAAAAATCCGGCTCCCCCTCCTGAAATATTGGTAGTGATGTTGGATGCCGGTCCTCCGAAAACAGGATTTTCACCGTGCATTTCTTTTTGACACTGGTCGATAAAGTTGTAGTATCCTTCCGGAATCTTGGCGGTTTCAACAACAAGGATCTCTCCCGGTTTCAGATAAGTAGAATGTTTTCTCTGATCGTCGGAGTCGGATTCCCAATTGTCGATATGATCAAAGTAATCAATGGTCAGTCCGTCTAAATACAGGTCGTTGATCCCCATATCGCCGTAAATCACATATTTGCTGATTTTCGTAGTGACCGGAGTATCATTCAGGATGTATTTGAAAAGGTAGTGATCACGTCCCGGAGTTTCCTCGCCATAGATATTCAAAGCATAATTCTTATGTCCCATGATGTTCATTGGATCCAGTTTGACGGAATCGAGTTCCATTTTAGCAGCAACAGTTGTCGATGCGTCATAATTTTCCGGGTTTCCGTCCCCGTCGAAATCTACTGAGACACGAAGATTATAAGTTACTCCCGGCACAACAGCCCATTCGGAAGAAGAAACATATAATCCGGGATTTGCTTCGGGTTCAAACAGTTCATATCGTTTGTTATCAGACGATTCGATAATCACGATCGCTCTTGAAACAGGAGTGTTCGGCTCGTTCTGAAAATAAGGGGATGAACGGCTGATCCTGATTTCCTGTTGTTTCATTTCATCTGTTATCGCTCCATAAATAACGATGACCGGATCGGAGTCGTCCGTGTCGATGTCAATTGGGGCCGTGCAGGAATAGAACATCAGGAATGAAAAATGGAGGATAAAAAATATCAGGCTCCCGGATACTGTATTATTTGCTTTTGACATAACTTTAAAACTTAAAACTTAGAACTTTATAACTTATAACTTATAACTTATGACTTATAACTTTAAAACTTAAAACTTAAAACTTAAAACTTAAAACTTAAAATTATATGTAATCGACGGAACGATTCCGAACAGGTAGATCATTTCCGCATACGGCAGGCCTGTCACGTCGTCCTGATCGTAAGTAATTGTCCAGGGATTTTTGCGTGCGTACGCGTTATAAATGGAGAAATTCCATTCACCTTTATACCATTTTTTGGAATCCGGGTTCGGGACGTAGGTCAGAGACAGATCCAGGCGGTCATAATTGGGTTTCCGGTATTCATTGCGTCCTGAATAGATCGGGAAATATTCTCCTTCGATTTCAAAACGACCTGTCGGATAAGTTGTCGGATTGCCTGTTACGAAGACCCACGACGCAGACATACTGACTTTTCTCGAAAGTTCGTAAGAAACGACAATGTTGAGTGTGTGCGGTTTATCATAAGGGGCAAGGTATGTTTTTCCATTGTTTATTTCAGGAATAGTACGTTCAGAACGCGACAGGGTATAATTGATAAATCCCGTGAGCCGTCCCTGATTTTTCCTTATCATAAATTCGGCTCCGTAAGATTTCCCTTTTCCGGTCCGGACTTCGCCCTCCAGTTTTTTGTTGAGCATCAGATTAGCATGTTCGGCAAAATCAATTACGTTATTCAGTCCTTTGTAATATAGCTCGACAGACCCCTCAAACATGTTATCACTAAAATTCCGGAAGTAACCCACGGAAAACTGATCTACAACCTGAGGCTTGACATTCGGGCTTGATGAAAACCAGACATCCAAAGGAGAACCCGAAGCCGAGTTGTTGGCCAGCTGAAGATATTGCACGTTACGGACATAATTGGCTTTTACCGAGGATTCTTTATTCAACCGGTAGACCAGTCCGACACGAGGTTCCAGGTAGGTATAAGAATTGTATATATCTCCCGGTCTGTGAACGGTAGAATCGGTTGATTCGTGATTTGAATCGTAATTGAATACGGTTGCTTTTCCGATATTCTGGAAAACAGATAAGCGCAATCCGTATTTCAAGCTCAGGTTGTCGGTTACTTTCTGCTCGTTTCCCATGTAAACGGCATGTTCGAGCGCATTGGTTCCATCCACTTTGTATTCAGGATAGTCCTCCATATTTACAATTCCCGGATTAAAATGATGAAAAGTAGAACTAAGCCCATAATTCAGGTTCCATGTATCGTTTACCGGCTGATTGAAGTCGGCTCTCAACATATAATCAGTAATGGCAGACTTCCATTGGGCTTTTGATCCTTCGAGTTTGGAAGCAAGACCATAATCGTAATTGGTGAAGTTTGTGCTGAATTTTCCGAATAAATTTTGGTTGAATACATGGTTCCAGGTGAGTGACGCCGCCGCATTTCCATATTTGAAATCTCCCGGTTCGGCTCCGAAATTATCTTTTCCGTAATAAATATTGAAAGCTAATTTATCCCGGTCGGAAAATGAGTGGTTCATCTTAACATTCAGGTCATAAAAATAGATGGAAGATTTCCTCATGGATTCATCACTCGACAATTTCAGGAACAGATCAGCGTAACTGCGTCGTCCGCCGACCAGCCAGGAAGTTTTTTCACCGAGAAGACCCTCCAGCATTAAGCGACTTGAAATGAGACCTATCCCTCCTGTGCCGTTGAATTTTTGAGACATTTCGTTCTTCGTTTGCACATCGAGCAGAGAGGAAAGTCGTCCCCCGTGTTTGAGGGGTAAATCTCCTTTATAGAGTTCCAGTCCGCTGATTACATCGTTGTTGAATACGGAAAAGAATCCCATCAGGTGCGATGGATTATAGACTGTAGTGTTGTCCAGCAAGATAAGATTCTGGTCGGGAGATCCTCCGCGGACACTAAATCCGGAACTTCCTTCCGACGCCGCCTGTACTCCAGGGAGTAATTGTAGCGCTTTGATCACATCCACTTCTCCCATCAGCGCCGGAATTTTTCGGACTTCCTTAATATCCATCCGTTCGACGCCCATATTTATACGGGTAAGTTGTTCGTCAGCTTTTCTCGCCGTAATAACCACTTCGTTCAGATTGGTGGTTGAAGCCAGTTGGATGACAATTCCTTTATTTTCAGATAAATCAACTTTTATTTCCTTACTTTCATATCCGAGGCATGAAACGACTAATGAATACTTCCCTTTGGAGAGGGTTAATGAAAAATGGCCGGATTTATCCGTTACCGCCCATAACTTAATTTCTTTTACATTTATGGATGCGCCGGGTAATATTTCTTTAGTTTCTGTGTCTCTGACGGAACCCTCCAGTATTAAGTTTTGAGAATGAATTCCTGAAAGACAGAGAAATAGCAGAAAAATGGAGAGCATGTTTTTCGTTAAAGGCATAATTTTAGTGAATGAAGTTGTAAAAATCCGGTTTTATTTCGCTTTTCGTAATAAACAACGTAACTTTGCATTCTAAATTATCGCAAAAGAAATTAATTAACTTATATTATAATATGCAAACAGTTTTAAGTGGTATTCGCTCGACAGGAAATTTACATTTGGGGAATTATTATGGTGCATTGCGTAACTTTATTAAGATGCAGGATCAATACAATTGTTATTTTTTCGTAGCAGATTATCATTCCCTGACTACGCACCCCGATCCTAAGATCCTTTATGAAAATGTAAAGAATGTCATTACAGAATATCTTGCCGCAGGTTTGGATCCGGAGAAGTCAACTTTGTACATACAGAGTGATGTGCCTGAAATTCCAGAGCTTTACCTTTTACTGAACATGCACGCTTATATGGGAGAATTGGCTAAAACGCCTTCTTTCAAAGAAAAAGCGAGGAAACAACCTGAAAATGTAAATGCCGGATTGTTGACTTATCCGGTGTTGATGGCAACAGATATCCTGATTCACCGGGCTAATTTTGTTCCGGTAGGGAAGGATCAGGAGCAACATATCGAGTTGACCCGTAAATTTGGTCGCCGTTTTAATAATTTTTATGGCGTGGAATTTTTTCCCGAACCACAGGCGTTTAACTTTGGGACAAACCTGATCAAAATACCCGGATTGGACGGTAGCGGTAAAATGGGAAAATCGGAAGGGAACTGTATTTACCTGAAAGACGATCCCAAGTCTATTGAAAAGAAAGTCAAAAAAGCATTGACCGACCAGGGACCAACGGAGATGAATCAGGCAAAACCGGAATGTATTGAAAATCTTTTCACTATCCTGCGCGTAGTTTCTACACCCGAAACGGTCAATTATTTTGAGGAAAAATGGAATACCTGCGAAATTCGTTACGGAGATTTGAAAAAGCAATTGGCAGAAGACATCATTAAAGTAACCGAACCAATCCGGGAGCGTATCCTGGCCATTGAAAACGATGCGGCTTACCTGCATAAAGTAACGAAGCTCGGAGCCGAAAAGGCGAGGGAAAGCGCGTCCGGAACGCTACGAGAAGTTCGCGAAATCATGGGTTTCCGTCCATTTTAATGTTTCACGTGACCCAATCTGTGTGAAATTAGAAGTAAGCCATCGGTGAAGTACGTATTTTCCCAAACAGCGGACAGGTGTATCTTTGCACTTCAAACGCAAAATATATCCCATGTTAGATTATACCACATTCACCGCGATGTATTCCCGCTACGAGTCCTCGGGACTGAAAGTTCGAGATTTTTGCCATAAGGAAGGGCTTCATGAAGCGACCTTTTACTACTGGTC
>JAIRZF010000298.1 GCA_031267385.1 Dysgonamonadaceae bacterium
AAGAATGAAGAATACAGTAAAAAATAAAGATTATGGGACGATATCTTGATCCGAAAAATGATTTACCGTTTAAGCGCATCTTCGGGAAACATCCCGGGATACTGAAAAGTTTCCTTAACACGCTGATGCCGCTGGAAAAACACCAAAGCATAGAAAGTCTTGAATATCTTACGGAAGATCAGGTGCCCGAAAATCCGGCAAATAAAAATTCCATCGTGGACGTTCGTTGCACGGATAATTGCGGACGACAGTTCATCGTGGAGATGCAGGTATACTGGAATAGTGCTCGTACCGGATGGCTTTCAATGCATCCGGAGCGGGCAATTACCGGCCTTGACGAGGAAAGAATTTTGGAAATTCTTAAGGATTAACAGTCTGTAAGATGCACAAAAGGAAGAAAACAGTATCCGACCCGCAGACACAACTTGCAGAAGATACGGAATTAAGCCGGCAAATGATACGGCGGCAGATGCTGGAATCACTGTCAAGTCCCGCACTGGCTTTTAATCTTCAGAACGAAGTACTCCGCCTCAGAAATTTGCAAAAGGAGCAAAATGAATGACTGCAACCTTAATAATATATTTATATTCATATTTTAAAATAATAAATTGCTTATAACATATGCAAATAAAAATATTTCATTATCTTTGCGACGACTAAATGAGCACAGACTATGGAATGGATTTTTTTTAGTAACTTCGAAATACTGCAGGAGATTGGAAAAAGAATGAAACAGTATCGACTGGACAGCAATATTTCACAGGCACAACTTGCAAAAGATGCAGGAATAAGCCTGCAAACCATACAAAAAATTGAAGCCGGTTCTTCGATTGGATTAAATTACTTCATCGCCTGTCTGCGTGCCTTGGGTAAGTTGGGCAACCTGGACGGACTTATACCGGATCTTCCTCCGGATCCTGCCCTGGTGTTCAAAATGCAGAAAAAGAAACGTCACAGAGCCTCTCGAATAAACAGGTAATACGGTGGAAGCAATTCTGGCAAGTATATGGAACAAGTCTGTCGGATATCTGACATGGGATGAACGTCTGAGCCTCGCTACGTTCAGGTATGACGATAACTTTACCTCCGGTAAATGGAATCTGTCTCCGGTTGTCATGCCGCTACGCGATACAATATATTATTTCCCGGAAAACAAAACGGCATGCTTTAAGGGACTTCCGGGTATGTTTGCAGATACTCTTCCGGATGCCTTCGGTTCACAAATTATTGACGACTGGTTTCAGACCCGCAATATAGACCTCCCTTCAGGTATTACGCCATTACATCGGCTCTGTTATCAGGGTAAAAGAGGAATGGGCGCACTTGAATTTTCACCGGCTTTGTTCAAAAATGAACAAAGTTCCATCATCGAAATAAAAGAAATGACAACACTCGCAGACATGATAATGAACCACCGGGAACAATTCAGGGTGGACCTGAAAACACAAAAAGGCCCTATATTGGATTTGTTGAAGGTCGGAACTTCTGCCGGTGGTGCAAAGCCCAAAGCTGTCATTGCCTATAATCCGAAAACAAAAGAAGTTCGCAGTGGGCAGGTCGGGGCCCCGGAAGGCTTTGGCTATTATCTGCTCAAGTTCGATGGTGTGGAAAACCGGAAATTAAGCGACAATCCTTTGGGAATCGGAAATATCGAATATGCCTATCACAGGATGGCCATCGACTGTGGTATAAACATGATGCCCTGTTCACTGTATGAGGATGGAATATACAATCATTTCATGACACAAAGATTCGACAGAACAGCAACGGGAGAAAAACTCCATTCACAAACCCTGGCCGCCATTGCACATCTGGACAGGGATCTGCCACATTCCTACAAAAGTGCTTTCAGTGTAATAAGAGCCTTGCATCTGCCAAAGGAAGACAGTAACGAAATGTTCAGGCGAATGACATTCAACGTCGTTGCCCGCAATCATGATGACCATACAAAAAATCACTCTTTTATCATGGACCGGAATGGAACATGGCGCCTGGCGCCTGCATACGACCTGTGCTATGCATATTCCGAACAGGGACGATGGACCAGTCAGCATCAAATGTCCATCAATGGGAAAAGAAGTGACTTTACTTATAATGACTTAATTAAGGAAGGCATCCGAAACGACATCAGAAATCCTTCGCAAATAATAGAAAAAACAGTAGATATCGTTTCCCGATGGAGAACATACGCCATGGAATGTGGAGTAAAAGAAGCGCATGTCAAACAGATAGAAAGCAATCTGATACTTTTACGACAACCGCTTCAAAAACAGAAAATACAAAAGAACAACAATCTATTATTACCATGAAAATCGACTTTAACCGTCTTAAAACTGATATATCCCTGCCCGACTTTTTACTCAAGTTCGGCTGGAAATTTACGGTGGGTTCCTCAAGAACCTCTCCTAAAATGACTGACGGAGTACAAACCATCGTTATTAAAAAAAATTCCGCAGGACAGTATACATACTGGGATGTACATAATGAAACAATAAGGGGCAAGACCATCATAGACTTCATGCAGCAACACCTGTTCAGTGAAACCGGAAAAATTCCTTCTTTACGCGAAGCAGGAGTGATACTTCAGGGATTCATCGACAATAAAGAAATAGTATTACCCGAAAAAAGCCAATACACGCTTTCCGACAAGTCGCTGGATTCGGAAGCTATTTCCGCTTTACTTTCACAGTTAAAGCCTTACAGGGGCGATTTTCTACAGAAAAGAGGTATAAACCCCGATACTCTCACTACACCCACATTTATTAATACTTTTTTTTCAAGATATTATCGTAAGGATGATGCAATATATTATAACACATGCATCAGGATGATAAATGAAAAAGGATGCCAGGGAATATCACAAAGAAATGAGTCCTTCAAGGGAATAATCGGTTCACATTATGATTGTATAGCAGCATCAAGTCGTGATACCTCACGTCCCATCGATGAAATGTTGGTTGGCGAATCAATGATAGACTGCATATCACATTATCAAATGAAGCATCTGCAGAGTGAGAAAAACTTGCTGTATATATCCACAGAAGGGACTTTGACAGAAAGTCAAACG
>JAIRZF010000015.1 GCA_031267385.1 Dysgonamonadaceae bacterium
TGTTCCTGCGCGCGTGCGTACGCGCGAGGCTATGAGGCTCTCTCTCTCTCTCTCTCTAATATAATTTGCGAGACAGGCAAGAAATAAGTGTTAAAATTGGGGGTTATCGTATTCATTTATAGATGAATCTGCTTTGAGCGCAAAGTTAAGTCTTTCTTGCAAAAAAAGAAAATATTATGCCAAAAATTTGCAGGAGGGAGCGAAATTCGGACGCGAGTTTTGTGGTTTATACGCCGGAGCGGGCTTTTTCCAATTTGTTTTGCCTTAAGGGTAATTACCCGGAGCGCTTTTCCGATTTGTTTTGCCTTAAGGGCAATTACCCGGAACGTTTTTCCGATTTGTTTTGCCTTAAGGGTAAATACCTTTTTCGTTTTTCCGATTGATTTTGCCTTAAGGGTAAATACCTTTTTCATTTTTCCAATTGATTTTGCGTTTCTAACTTAAGTGCATAAGCCAAACGTAAAACGTATAACGTATAACGTAAAACGTAAAACGTATAACGTAAAACGTATAACGTAATCGTTTTTTTACTAACTTCGTCTGCAAATTCAGACAAATTATGATAAGTTTTTTAGATAATCCGCTTGTTGAGTCGTATTATTCCCATTTATTGTTGGAGAAATCATTGTCGAAAAACTCGATAATGGCTTATATGGATGATTTATCCAAGTTACTGAATTTTGTGTCGTTGATTCCCAAGAAACCGGAAGATGTGCTTCTGGAAGATTTACAGGAGTTTCTGGTCGTGTTGCATGAAATGGGGATTCACAGCCGTTCGCAGGCACGGATCATTTCCGGGATAAAGTCGTTTTATCGTTTTCTAATGCTCGAAGAAATGATAGAACAGGATCCGACAGAATTGTTGGAAGCTCCGAAAATAGGATTGAAACTGCCGGAATTTCTGACAATCGACGAGATCAACCGGATTATCGGCAGTATCGATTTATCACAGCCGGAGGGACAACGTAACCGGGCTATTCTGGAGACGTTATATAGCTGCGGTTTGCGGGTCTCGGAGTTGACGTCCCTTCGTTTTTCCAACCTGTATCCGGAAGAAGGATTCATTAAAGTAGAAGGAAAAGGAGGAAAACAACGCCTGGTTCCGATATCTCCGGTCGCAGTTAAGGAGATTGAATATTATCAGGTCGACAGGAATCGGATCAAGGTCAAAAAAGGCTTCGAAGACATTCTGTTCCTGAGCAGGAGAGGGACTTCTCTCTCCCGCATCATGATTTTTCATATGATCAAAGAATATACGGAACTGGCCGGAGTGAAAAAAACGATAAGTCCTCATACGTTCCGACATTCGTTTGCCACACACCTCTTGGAAGGAGGCGCTAACTTGCGGGCTATCCAACAGATGTTGGGACATGAAAAGATCACTACAACAGAAATATACACCCATATCGACCGGGATTTTCTTCGGAGTGAAATCCTGGAACATCATCCCCGGAACAAGAGAAGAGAAGCTTGAAACCCGGTCTTGTCTCGACAGAGCCGCTTTTTCATCCGGGATTTGTGTGGAGAATGAAATAAAAAGACCTAACTTTGCAGGCTGATAGTTTAGCTTTACAGACATTATGGTTTAACTTAATATATACGTCAGATGAACAACAATTATCCTAAAATCGGTATTCGTCCCGTTATTGACGGACGCCGTCATGGAGTACGTGAATCCTTAGAGTCAACGACCATGAACCTGGCCGGGAGTGTGGCAAAATTATACTCCGAAACCTTGAAATATCCGGATGGAAGTCCGGTGCAATGCATTATTGCAGATAGCTGTATCGGAGGCGTGAAGGAAGCGGCAGATTGTGCTTCCAAATTTGAGAGGGAAAATGTGGGATTGAGCCTTTCCGTGACGCCGTGCTGGTGTTATGGCTCGGAAACGATTGATATGAATCCGTTGATCCCGAAAGCCATTTGGGGATTTAACGGGACGGAACGACCGGGCGCCGTTTATTTGGCTGCCGCGTTGGCTGCACATTCCCAAAAAGGCTTACCTGCTTTTGGTATTTATGGCCGTGATGTGCAAGACGCCGGCGATACTGCCATACCTGACGATGTGAGCGAAAAATTACTTCGTTTTGCCCGTGTCGGTCTTGCTGTCGCCTTGATGAGAGGTCAGTCTTATCTGTCCATAGGAACGGTTTCTATGGGTATTGCCGGTTCCATTGTAAATGCTGATTTCCTGCAGGATTATTTGGGGATGAGGACGGAATATGTCGATTGTTCGGAAATTATCCGTCGTATCGAGAAAGGTATTTATGACCAGGATGAATATGCAAAAGCGTTGGAATGGACGAAAAAGAATTGCATGAAAAATGAAGGGGAAGATTTTAATCCGCCTCATGTAAAGAAGACCCGTGAGCAGAAAGATCAGGATTGGGAGTTTGTGGTCAAGATGACCCTGATCATGCGCGACCTGATGACGGGAAATCCCAAATTGGCTGAAATGGATCATATAGAAGAATCCAACGGACACAATGCTATTGTAGCGGGATTTCAGGGGCAACGTCAATGGACGGATTTCCTTCCTAACGGGGATTTTTCCGAAGCCATCCTGAACTCTTCTTTTGACTGGAACGGTATTCGTGCTCCGTTTACAGTTGCAACGGAAAACGACCATTATAACGGAATCAGCATGTTGTTCGGCCGGTTGTTGACAAACACTTCTCAAATTTTTGCGGATGTTCGCACGTATTGGAGTCCGGCGGCAATCGAACGTGTTACGGGTTGGAAGCCCGACGGGATCATGAAAAACGGGGCTATTCACCTTATAAATTCCGGATCTTGTACCCTCGACGGTACCGGCCGGCAAAGTAAGGACGGTAATCCGGTCATGAAGCCATTCTGGGAAATAACAGATCAGGAAGTCGATAAAATGTTGGATGTGACCACCTGGTATCCGGCTAATTGCGAGTATTTCCGCGGTGGCGGGTTCTCTTCCCAATTCCTGACGGTAGAAGGAATGCCGGTTACGATGAGTCGCCTGAATATGATAAAAGGACTTGGCCCTGTTTTACAGATTGCAGAAGGATGGACGGCGCGGGTACCCGATCATGTGTTTGACATCATCAATAAACGTACAGATAAAACCTGGCCGACAACATTCTTTGTACCGAGAATAACGGGAAAAGGCCATTTCAAGGAAGTTTATTCCGTCATGAATTATTGGGGCGCCAACCACGGAGCTATCAGCTACGGACATATTGGAGCCGATTTGATTAGTTTGGCCGCAGCGCTGAGAATTCCAGTATGTATGCACAACGTGGAAGAAGATCATATTTTCCGGCCATCGGCATGGACTGCTTTCGGCTCGGATACCGAAGGCTCGGACTATCGCGCTTGTGCAGCCTACGGCGCCATATACGAGTAGGTTTTACGTTTTACGTTATACGTTATACGTTTGGCTTACGCACGACAAAAACGTATAACGTAAAACGTATAACGTATAACGTATAACGTATAACGTATAACGTATAACGTAAAACGTAAAACGTATAACGTATAACTTAAAACTTAAAATAAATAAACGGCTGAATGTCAGATGATTTTATCTGCATGACGATGATTATAACAACGGCCAGAGCGACTGCTTTCAGGAACAAAGGCATCGCGATTGTTTTACGCAAACAGGCATCTTCCCATGATTTCGGAGTGAAATGCAAAAAGAAACCGATGCCCATCAGAGCAAAAATGGCCGGGTAGCCTTGTATCAATTGAATAAATAATTCCGGATGGAACGATCCGGTTATCCGGTTCATCATTTCAATAGCAGAATGAAAACTGTTGGCTCTGAAAAATATCCATCCGAAACACACCAAATGAAATGTAAAAAGAATACCCAAAATCCGGGGTATCCGGGACATTTTGCTTCCGTCGGCTTTCAAAAAAGGGAAAATAGTCATTACAAGCTTGTGTAAAGCCAGTGCAATCCCGTGGAGAGCTCCCCAACAAACAAACCGCAAAGAAGCGCCGTGCCAGAGTCCTCCCAACAACATGGTGATCATCAGGTTGATATATGTGCGGATTTTGCCTTTACGATTCCCTCCCAGGGAGATGTAGAGGTAATCGCGCAGCCAGGTTGATAAAGAAATATGCCAGCGACGCCAGAACTCGGTTATTGTGGCGGATTTATAGGGAGAATCAAAGTTGATATTAAAATGAAATCCAAGTAATAAAGCAATCCCGATTGCCATATCCGAATATCCGGAGAAGTCGCAATAGATCTGCAAGGCATAACCATAAATCCCGAATAAATTCTCTATTCCGCTGTAAAAACCCGGATTATCAAATATCCTGTCGACAAAATTGATGCTTATGTAATCCGAGATGACGGCTTTTTTAAACAATCCGATGATAATAAGAAATATACCTCGTCCGAACATTTCCCTGGTAACGATCAACGGCCGGTCAATTTGCGGCAGGAAATCTTTAGCCCTCACGATCGGCCCGGCCACCAACTGGGGGAAAAATGAAACATAGAAAGCATAATCCAAGAACCGGCTTACCGGTTTGATCCCTTTTCTGTAGATATCAATCGTATAACTCATGGATTGAAAGGTAAAAAAGGAAATTCCAACAGGGAGGAATATGTTCAGGGGATCGAATGGCGATTTTGATAAGTCGCACCATAACTCATAGAAAAAGTTTGTGTACTTGAAATAACATAATATCCCAAGATTGACGGCTAAACTTAAAATCAGCAATAATTTCCGATGCCTTTTTCCTTCACTTTTGTAAATCTCTTTTGCCAGTAAAAAATCACAAATAGAGGCGATGAAAAGTAAAATGAAATAGAATCCGCTACTTTTATAGTAAAAGAAATAAGAAAATAGAGTGACATATATCATACGTACTTTCCTGTTTCCCTGCATGGGAACGTATAACAATATGAACGCGAGGAACAGGAACAGGAAAAACCCGCTGCTGAAGATCATCGGCGCGCTGCGGTCATATTCAAATAATGACAGGATCCTATTTATATCAAAATCAAACATTTGTTATTGTTATTGAACATGTTCGTTGTATTCCGTATTTGCTTTGAATGTGTTGTATATTGCTTCAAAAAATAATTCTCCCATGAATTCGTATCCATCCTGCGTAAAATGCACTCCGTCGGGACGAAGTAGCTTGTGCTTTCTCCAGGTCCGGGCAGAACCTTTCCCTCCGGTAATGGAAAATAAATCCCAATATGCCAGTTGTTTGTCTTTTGCGTATTTCACAAGAACGTCTCTGGCCTGGACGATATTCGGATGAGGTCTCCTGTATTTGGAACTCTTGAAGCGATACCATGTTTCGGCAGGGGTGGTCAACAGGAATATTGCATCAGGACATTGTTCACGTATCTGTTTGATTGTGACGTCTATGCTATTGTAAAAAACGTTGGAATTGAATCCTTTGTCGTATGCTTCGTTGATACCCATTGAAATGATTATCAGAGAAGGCGTTAGTTCTTTGATTTGTCGCATGAACAGCGGAGAAGCGGAATAATCGTCGTAATGAGCGCCGTTTATCCCTATTGCATGGTAAAGGACACCGCTCCGGCCATTCCGGATAGATGCTCCATAAAACTGAATGGGGTTTTCACCTTCTTTTTCCCAGGTAAAATCAATGGTATTGACTAAAGTATCCAGTTGGAATCGTTTGCTGAAAGCTGTTTCTTCTTTTATGGAATACAGGGGTGGAATTGAATCGGAAACGGTGAGCGAGACCTGATTCGTATCGTAAAAAACAGTAATATCATTGAAATTCCACTTTTCCGGATTGTACAAGTCCAGCGTTTCTATTTTGACGGAGGCGACCGGGTTTGTGGAGGTTAATACCAATCCTCCGACTCCAACCGGTAAATTCTCCTGTTTAATACATTTTATCGTCTCCCATTTTTGAGATGACGAAATGCGATAATTTCTTGGTTCATTGGTTTTTGCCAGTTTCAGAGGCGCCACTAAACCACGGCCGGCATCTCCGAAAAAGTCCTGGAACATCCGTCTGGTAATACCGGTTTCGGCATCAGCCTGGATATGAGAATCGCCTATATGGCAGATAGATACTACACGAAAGCTGTCGTTTTCAAGCGCTTTCAGTTGTTCGAAAAAAGGGAAAAGAGTATGTGCGCCGTCAACCAATACATTTTTCGTGGAATTGGGAAATTTATATTGGTACATGCGTACGACAATACTGTCTTTTGCCTGTTCGATATTAGTCGACATCAAAGAGGCGGATACTGTCAACAGGAGCATGATGAACACTATTTTTTCGGGGATTTTGTTCAAAATATTCTTTTTTTTCATTGTATCGTTTGTTTTCGAATTCAAAAGTTTCAAATAATTTTTTTGCGAGCCAGCGTCCCCCTACAAAAGTGAGGTGAGTGTAATCTTTGTTAGCTTTCGGCGGGTTGGAGTTAGCCCAATCGACCATGCTACCTTCTCCTCCCATAGCCTGAAACAGGTTCCAGAAAACGATTCCCGTATCAGAACAGGCTCTTCGTTGCGATGTGACAAAAGATTTGACCGACGGCATTGAGACGTATTCCCCTTCTTTTTTCATACTTCTGTCGGAGACGCTCAGCAGCAGGAATGATGTATTCGGGAAACATTTCTGCAAATACTGTATCGCTTTCACCATCGCATTTCCATACCATTTAAATCCGGTTTTTTCAGCTTCCATCGCATTTAATCCATATTCCAGAATGATCAGGTCATACCCGGTTAATTGATTGAATCGTTCCAGTACGGAAGCGGGAATTTTCCCAAAAGCGGTTCCTGCAGTTCCTCTGATGGAAAAGTTGTCTACGATAATTCCCGTTGTATCTTCCAGGGAAACGCCGTATGCAATCAAGCCCGTCGTGTCCGGAAAAGAAAATCGTATGCTGTTGATTTTATTATTTCCAATGTCTAATTTTTCTACCTGTCCTGTGGCTTTGAGGGGTATTGCACGTGATTCCGACTGGTTTATGTTGTAATTAATCACAGATTCGTAGCCCGGTTGCAGTGTGTAAAAAAGGCAGGCCAGCGTGCAACTGTCGGATTTTTCTTTTTGTTTTGGCAATGCGAAAGACGCCCAGGTATCATCTCCTTTGGGGATGAAAACATGTCCTGAGATACCAAGCGGGGCTACCCGGAATGTGTCGACCAGAGAATAGTCTTTCCATCCGTGGTGATGATGAGAAACAGATCTTCTGAATCCGCTGACGGCGGAACTCATAGGTACCATTCCTACGCCTTGTCCTCCATATTTCTGTTGTAATAATTCCCGGAAGTCTCCGCAAAAAATATCTCCCTCGATAAAAGAATCCCCGAAAAAGGCTATTCTTACGGATGATTTGGTTTCCAGTGCATGGAAAAAAGCATCCATCCCGCTTTGTTCCGGCGAAAAATCTTCAAAGCCAATCGTGTTTTCCGGCCATTCGGATAACAACATGGGAGGCGATGGCGGTAATTCCATCGCAATTGTGTCGGCGTCTTCCGTACTTATAGCGCCAATTTCTTCCGTTTGAATCTGTTTTTTTTCTATATCCGACAGGATATCCATCTTCTTCAGGTGGCGTTTGTTGAGAAAATCTTCCGAAATAAAATTCAATAGTAGTAACATTCCAATTACCAACAGAAGAAAATAAATTGTATTTGACAGATAATTTTTGGACATCTCTATTTTTTTCGGTGCAAAGATAACCACAACATCAATACGGAAGAATATTCTGAACGTTATTTATGAAAAATTATAAATATCTTTCATTTTGATAAATTTCAGGACACCTCGTTTTTTATTGCGATTTTTAATGAATATTCCAATGGAAAATAATACCTTTGCGCTCTTAAAAAGGGACTTCAATGGAGTACAATATCGACACAAAACAACGGGCGTTAGATAAACGTTACATACGTATGGCGCGTATCTGGGCCGAAAATTCATATTGTAAACGGAGACAGGTTGGAGCGTTGATAGTAAAGGATAAAATGATTATATCCGACGGATATAACGGCACTCCTTCCGGATTTGAGAACAATTGTGAAGATGAGAACAATGTGACTCATCCTTATGTACTTCATGCAGAGGCCAATGCAATAACAAAGATAGCTTGTTCCAATAATAGCAGTAAGGATGCAACATTGTATGTTACAGCTTCTCCCTGCATTGAATGTGCCAAATTGATCATTCAATCGGGAATCAGGCGTCTGGTTTACTCCGAAAAGTACCGTTTGGACGATGGGATCCGGTTATTGGAGAGTGCAGGGATAGAGGTCGTTTTTGTAGATATGGAAGAGTAAAAAAATCCGGGACGCCATGACATCAAGAAAAACATCGTGGAGAATAATAACTGTCATACTAATGGCATTGATTATCGGTTTTGTGGTCGGGAATTATCTTGCACCGCAGGCTTTGGGACGCCGTTTTTTCCTTTCTTCAGGGAACAAGATCAATGTCATTCTGGATATTGTAGAAGAAGAATACGTTGATTCGGTCAACATGAAAGAGATGGTTGAAGATGCAATTCCCAAGTTGATTGGAGAATTGGATCCCCATTCCGCTTACATTCCTGCCGACAAGCTCCAGGGAGCGAATGAAGAGTTGGAAGGTCATTATGGAGGAATTGGCGCCGGATTTGTCATACAAAACGATACGATCATGTTTGTCAACATCATTCCCGGAGGTCCATCGGAACAGGCCGGTATTGAATTCGGCGACAGGTTGCTGACCATTGCCGGGGCTTCTTACACGGGCAGGGGAATGTCGCGGGATTCTGTCATCGCAACTTTGCGGGGGCCGGTAGGCACGAAAGTGGAAATCGGAATAAAAAAACGTTTGTCGGAGGAAGTGATGGACTTTGAAATTGTCAGGGGTGAGATTCCGGACAATACGGTACTGACCGGTTATGAGGTTTCAAAAGGTATCGGCGTCATCAAGATAAGGAAGTTTGCCCGTACTACTTATGATGAATTTATCCAGACAATGGCTAGATTATCGGCTGCGGGTTGTACGTCTTTTATATTGGATTTACGGTCGAATACAGGAGGCATACTGGATATTGCAACGAATATGGCCAATGATTTCCTTTCGAAAGGTCAACTGATCGTCTATACGGAAGGGAGAGCGATGTCCAGGACTGAGGCCATCGCAAACGGATCGGGGGCGTTTCAAAAAGACCAGTTGGTTTTGCTGATGGATGAAATTTCTGCGTCGGCCAGTGAGGTATTAGCCGGAGCAATTCAGGATAATGACCGGGGATTGATCATCGGTCGCCGGTCTTATGGGAAAGGGCTGGTACAAAAACCGATAAATTTATCGGATGGTTCTGCTTTGAGACTTACCATTGCCCGGTATTATACTCCATCCGGGAGGTGTATACAGCGTAATTATGTGCTTGGCAAATCCGGAGATTATGAACAGGAATGGATTGACCGGTTTTATCACGGCGAAGCTTTTTCCCGGGACAGTATCAAATTGAATGAAAGCCTGAAGTTCTACACTTCCGTCGGACGTGTGGTCTATGGCGGCGGAGGGATCATGCCGGATGTTTTTGTCCCGAGAGATACTGTCGGAGTGACGTCTTATTATATGAATCTGGAAAACGAGGAGATCTTTTATAATTATGCATTCAAATACGTTGACCGGTATCGTGAATCCCTGAAACGGTTTAAGGATTATGAATCCCTCTACGAGCATCTTTTAAGAGAACCCATTGTAGAAGGAATTGTATCCTATGCCGAGACACAGGGTATTCGCCGTAAAGTTCATCTGATCAATATTTCTTATAAAATCATTCAAAATCAGGCCATTGCCTATATTGTAGGAAATATGCTGGGGAACGAATGTTTAT
The DNA here is from genome assembly GCA_031267385.1 of Dysgonamonadaceae bacterium. Taxonomy (GTDB): domain Bacteria; phylum Bacteroidota; class Bacteroidia; order Bacteroidales; family Azobacteroidaceae; genus BNXB01. The sequence goes on from JAIRZF010000015.1 coordinate 9,824, forward strand.
ATCCTATTGTGATGAAGCAGGATCCGGTAGTGCTCAAAGCGGTGGAAACGCTTAAAAAAGGAGACGCCACCCCGGAGGCTATTTTTACAAAGGCCCAGGAACAACAAACGGAATGATCGGATCCGTAATTATTGCGCTCTTTCCGGATACAGCGCATCCCACCATTCAGATTGTTCTTTCAACCATTTGGCGAACCAGGCATGAATAGTCTTATTCCATTCGATGCGTTTTTGGTAGCCGTAGATTGCATGATTTTCTCCTTCAACCCGGATAAATTCGACTGTTTTGTTCAGTAATTTCAACGCATTGTACATTTGAATACTTTCACCGATTGGAACATTGGTATCTACATTTCCGTGGAGCAGAAGCAACGGGGTTTTAATTTTATCCGCCTGAAATAACGGACTTTGTTCGACGTACAATTTGGGATTGTTCCAAGGAAAACTTCCCGCGCTGGCCACGGCGCTGTAAGCGTATCCCCAGTAGCCTTCGCCCCAATAACTGGACAATGCGCTGATTCCGGCGTGAGAAATAGCTGCTGCAAAAATATCCGTTTGAGTTTGGAGGTATTGAGTCATAAAACCTCCGTATGAAGCTCCGATACAGCCGATTTTTGATCTGTCGACGAAAGCGTGTTCATCACAGAATCGTTTGGCGCCTTCGATGATCTCGTCGGCAGTTGCTATTCCCCATGCATTTACGTGACGCGCAGAGAATTCCTGTCCGAATCCGATGGATCCGCTGGGTTGAAGAGTGTAGACAACATAACCCAACGCGGCATAAGTCTGCAAAGGATAAGTACTCTCAAATATGCGGGTTGTAGGAGTTGTTCCACCATAGTAATATACGATCATCGGATATTTTTTATCCGGATCAAAATCGACGGGGAGGTAGTAGCGTCCTTTGATTTCCGTTCCGTCGGAAGTGTTGAAGTTCCAGTCTTTCATCTCGCTGAGTTCCAATTCGGCGAGTTGTTCTGCGAATGGGTCGGAGAGTAATTGGGATTTTTTTGTTTTCAGGTCATAGCTGTAAAGACGGTAAGCGTTGGCTGCACTTTCTCCGCGATATATGGCAACCGGGGCGGTTGTCGCGACCTGAAATCCGGAGATAATATCCTCTTCCAGTTCCGGACGTTCGTATTTATCTGTTTTAGGATCGTATATATAAATGGATTTTCTATCTTCGTCATCAGCCGAAAAGTAAACTTTATTATCAATTTTGGCCCACTGTCCATTGGAGATGCTTGGGTTGAAATTTTTCGTGATCGCTTTCACTTCCCTGGTCTTTATATCCATAATAAATCCCTGGTTATCGTAGGTATTAACCGTTTGTCCGGGTTTGATGTCCAATCCGATGCCGCCAAAAGCTTCAGCGTTACCATTGAACAAAATTTTCTGATAATCGGGAGAGTAAGTTGCGGTAGAGATATATGGATCTGTTGTGATAGTATCTATTGCAAGAGTTTGGAGATCCATTTCGAAGAGGGCGCCGGCCCTTAGCAGCCGTTGGGAGAAATCTTCTTTCCCGGTCATAAACAGTATCTTTTTACTGTCCGGACGAATAGCCGTCAAATAAGTGTTTGTATGTCCGAATGTGAGTTGTTGCGTCTGCTGACCGGCGAAACGATAGATATAGAGTGAGTTGCGTCCGCGGAAAGAACCCGCTCTGTCGGAAGGCGAGAGATAACGTTTAAGATCGCCTTTGTCTGCGGGTATTTCTTCCCTGATATTGATGATCAGAAAACTGTGGTCAGGGGATATTTGGTACGAGTCGAATTTCACGCCTTTCGCAATACAGATTTCTTCCAGAGAAGCCGGATCTATGGTAAAGAAATCTTTATTACCGACACCGTCTTTGGTATAAATCAATTTGTCTGCCGACGGCATCCATCTCGGATAAGTGTTTCCTTCAAAACGGGAAATCAGGCGATTGTCTTTCAGTTCCCTCAACTCGATATAAGCGCTGTTCTTGCCGCCCGGGAGGACGCGATTGTAGTATGCCAGGAAATATTTCCCGCTGTATGAGAGGCTACTGCCCGTGATTCTGTGTCCCTCAATGATGTCATTGATATTGACTTTCCTTTTCCCATTGATAGATGCCCGGATTTGAGCCGGATTCTCTTTTTTCTCCGGTTTAATACTTGTTTTCAACAGCGATTTGATTGTATCCGTATTTCTGACCAGGCTTTTAATTACGATAGAATAACGTCTGTACGGCTCCATTGTAAGGTCAATATCGGCGCTTTTTGCACCGGGCAGACTGTCTTCAAAAGTTTCTTTCGATGTTTCTTTTTTATCGTTGATATAAATTTCCAGCATCTCGGTAGATGTTACGGAAATTTTCGCTTTGGAGTAACGGTCTGATTCGAGGTCGAAAGAAGAGATCCGGAATGATTTTCCTTTTTCTCCCGATTTTTCAAAGAAGATAACTCCCGCCGTGTCTGTTGATAAGGTCTGTGACTGAGCCAAAACGTTTTCCGCATTGATAAAAGAACTCAACAGATTTTTATCGTCAAACTTTTTCTTGTTGACATCGGTTGAATCAATCTTTATTGGTTCCTGAACCGGAACGGGAGAAGACACCTTGTATTGAAGAACTTTGATTTCGTTTTGCGCAAAAACATTCGTAAAGAGAGCTAATGCAAGCAACAATGACGTGGAAATTTTTTGTTTGGAGTTCATGATATTGTAGTTTTCCGCAAAAATACGAAAAATTCCCGGATAATTGCAATCAAACTTTGAAGTCTCAGGGTAAAAAAACGATTACGTTATACGTTTTACGTGATACGTTTTACGTTTGGCTTACGCACTTAAGTTAGAAACGCAAAATCAATTGGAAAAATGAAAAAGGTATTTACCCTTAAGGCAAAACAAATCGGAAAAATGAAAAAGGTATTTACCCTTAAGGCAAAACAAATTGGAAAAGCGAAAAAGGTAATTACCCTTAACGCAAAAACAATTGGAAAAGCGTTCCGGGTAATTACCCTTAAGGCAAAAACAATCGGAAAAACGAAAAAGGTATTTACCCTTAAGGCAAAAACAATTGGAAAAACGTTCCGGGTAATTACCCTTAAGGCAAAACAAATTGGAAAAAGCCTGCTCCGGCGTATAAACCACAAAACTCGCGTCCGAATTTCGCCCCCTCCTACAAATTTTTGGCATAATTTTTTCTTTTTTTGCAAGAAAGACTTAACTTTGCGCTCAAAGCAGATTTATCTATAAATGAATACGATCACCCCCACTTTTAACACTTATTTCTTGCCTGTCTCGCAAATTATATTAGAGAGAGAGAGAGAGAGACTTACATAGCCTCGCGTACGCGCGCGCACGCGCAGGAACACCCCTCGAATAGTTCCATATGCAGAAAATTGTTTTTTTTCTGTGTATGGAATTTTCTTTTTTAAATGGAAAATAAAAAACAAAAAATAGAAAACATGGAAAAAGAATTACATTTTATAAAATCGACTCTTATTGTAGTAGCGCGGCGCGCCACGTTTCTACTCATGTCGCTCTTCTTGCTATCTTTATGCGAATCGGGAGGCTCTCTTGCGGCACAGAGTGCCGCTGCACCGGTAATCACGAATTTCCCTACTTCGGGAACTTACGCTAAGAATGCTCCGATGCGTTCTTATTTACAGGCGTTCAGCCCGGACGGCGGATACCTCACTTACCAATGGAAATACTCCATCGATCCCGAGGGCGCCGGCCAGCCTATTGGCGACAATGCGGCCGTTCTCAACGATAATTCTCCTGCTGTAGCGGGGACTTACTACCTCTGGTGCGAAGTAACCAATAATAAAAACGGCGAAACCCATACCCAATCAACACCCAAAGTTGATCTAAGAGGAGTGGACAGAACGCGGTTCACATCCGTGCAGCACGGGGATTTTGAAGCATATATCCATTTTGACTCCAACCGCCTTTCGACGTTTAGCCCCTCTGACGGATACTGGAATACAACGCATGAAGGAACTCCTGACGGGCGCATCCGTTCGACCGGAAAGGGACTCGAAGTCGGTCAGGGGGGGGGCGCCGCCGGATATGTGCTGAGTGATCCCAACACGAGCATGGCCGCAGAGCTTTCCGCTTATAGACCTTCTTCCTTATATCAGGAAATCGCCACCGTCCCCGGAAAGATATATGAGTGGAAACTCGACCACGGAGCCAGAAATAAGGGCTCGAGCAATGCAAATCCTGACGTGATTGCTGTAGTCATCGGCCCTGCCATCAACGAGGCTTCCGACTATGATGAAATGGGCATGACGAGCTATTGGAATAAGGTCGATCCGGTTGAGTTCAACGGAAAATCAATTTCGGAGAGTACCTCAACTGGACTACCTTCCGGCACATTTATATATTCTTACGGATCTAATCCTACTGATGTTGCGCCTAACTGTGCTTTGCCCATAAACGGCGGCGATTACGCATACGGTGTGAACTTGCACACACACTTCAACGCTATCATCAGCCAAGTCCTTTCAGAATCGGAACTTTCTTCTAGTAGCTACAACGCAAATAATGGCAAGAACTTCAATGACATTGACCGCTCATATGCCACGACCTATGGCGGCAAGCAATATTACGTTTTCATCTCAGCGGCGACTCGTGACGGTTATTTCCGCACACGATCGGGCTCCTACTCCGTGCCCAAAGGACAGGGCACGACGGTGTTCGGTTTCGTCTCTGTCTCATCTCCAGCGGGACCGGCTAACGGCAACATCCTCGACAACATCGTTTTCACCTCGTCCAGCATGACGCCGCCTACTGCCTCGATAACCTATGAAAATGCGACCTCCATCACCGTAGAGAACGTCCGTTCCGGCTTTGCATACGGGTTGAGTGAAGTGCGGGGTTCCAGTGTTTCCACTGTGGCGTCTCCATCGGCGTTTGTCGGGACAACTTCCCTGCCTCTTTCGACCTCTTTGGGCGACGGGAAATGGTATGAAGTCGGAGCATCGGGCAGCGCTCTTGTTGCCGGGTCTACTCTGGTGTTCAGGAATTTGGATCCCGGCAAGACTTACCGGGTAGTCGGGGTT
>JAIRZF010000037.1 GCA_031267385.1 Dysgonamonadaceae bacterium
GAAAAACCGAACGACCATCATCCGAAAACCATTATCACCCTCGACCCCGAAGAGCCGACTTACAACGGAATCGTGCAACGTAACGCAACAAAATGGCTGATAGAAAAGTAGAACAACAAATTGTCACAATCAGGGCGACCACAAGGGTCGCTCCTACCAATTTGCGGCTGATGACGACCGATTGTTAATCCATTTGGAATATATCAGTTATTTGTACTCATCCCAACTTTTGATCGGAATATTCTGCAGATCCATCTCGCAAAATGCATGAATGAATGCTGATGCCAGTCGTGAATTTGTAAATAACGGAATATTAAAGTCAATAGCTGCGCGTCTGATCTTGTATCCGTTAGTCAATTCCCCAGGCGTCAGATTCTTAGGGATATTCACAACCAGATCGATCTGTTTTTCTCTGATCAGTTCCAAAGCATTCGGTTTCAGGTCTTCACTTGGCTGATAAACCAGGATTGAAGGGACATTATTTTCCGACAAAAATTTATGAGAACCGCTTGAAGCATAGATCGTATATCCTTTTTCATGCAAAAGTCGTGATGCGGTCAACAAGTCGAGTTTTGACCGTATAGTCCCGCTGGAAATCAACACATTTTTTTTAGGGATACGCATACCAACCGACAGCATTGATTTCAACACAGCTTCGTAATAGTCGTCTCCTAAACATCCGACTTCACCGGTCGACGCCATATCCACACCCAACACCGGATCCGCTTTTTGCAGACGGGAGAACGAAAACTGAGATGCTTTGATCCCTACATAATCGAGGTCGAATTCACTTTTATTCGGTTTTTCAACTTCATCTCCGAGCATTACGCGGGTTGCTATTTCTATAAAATTCCGTTTCAGGACTTTGGAAACAAACGGAAAACTTCGGGAAGCTCTCAGGTTACACTCAATCACTTTTATATCATTGTCTTTGGCTAAAAACTGGATATTAAACGGGCCTGTGATCTGCAGAGATTCTGCAATTGCCCGCGTTATCCGTTTGATACGCCGCACCGTTTCAACATAGAGTCTTTGCGGAGGGAATTGTATCGTCGCATCCCCGGAATGGACTCCGGCAAACTCGATATGCTCGGAGATGGCATACGTAACAATTTCACCTTTATTGGCAACGGCGTCAATCTCTATTTCTTTAGCATTTTCTATAAATTCGCTGACCACCACCGGATGTTTTTGAGAAACATTCGTGGCCAGTTTCAAGAACTGTTCCAGTTCCACAGGATTAGAACAGACATTCATTGCTGCTCCTGAAAGCACGTATGAGGGTCTGACAAGCACCGGGAAGCCAACTTCTTCAACAAACCGGTCAATATCTTTAAGAGAACTTAACTCTTTCCAGCGAGGCTGATCAATACCCAGACGGTCGAGCATGGATGAAAATTTGTGCCGGTCTTCAGCATTATCTATATCGGCAGCTGAAGTTCCAAGTATCGGCACACCGGCTTTATCTAATGTAAGCGCCAGATTATTAGGTATTTGTCCTCCGGTTGAGAGAATCAAGCCGTATGGATTTTCAAGTTCCACAATATCCATTACCCGTTCCTGCGTCAATTCGTCAAAATAGAGCCGGTCACACATATCGTAATCGGTAGAAACTGTTTCCGGATTGTAATTGATCATCACTCCCCGCCATCCTTTTTCACGGATGGTATTCAGTGCATTGACGGAACACCAGTCAAATTCCACACTACTACCAATCCTGTAAGCTCCTGAGCCCAGGACTATAACAGAACGCTTATCTCCCAGATAGTTAACGTCATTCGCTGAGCCGTTATATGTCAGGTAAAGGTAATTCGTCTGAGCAGGATATTCTGCGGCTAAAGTATCTATTTGTTTCACTACGGGAAGAATTCCCAGTGATTTTCTATGTTTCCTCAGATTCAATTTTTCCTCCGAGGCTTTATCCGAATTCTTAAATATGAGTTTTGTAATCTGATAATCGGAAAAACCTTTTTGTTTTGCTTTTTTCAATAAATTTTCAGGTAGTTCTTCTATTGTATTGTATTTCTCTATTTCTCCGGAACAGAGATAAATATTTTGCAATTTTTGTAAAAACCACAAATCTATTTTAGTCAGGTCATGTATCCGTTCGATGGTATATCCTTTTGCCAAAGCCTGAGCAATAACAAAAATGCGTTTATCCGTCGGTTCGGAAAGAGCTCTATCAATATTAGCGACTTCCAGCTCTTTATTTGCAACAAATCCATGCATTCCCTGGGCAATCATCCGGAGTCCTTTTTGTATGACCTCTTCAAAACTTCTTCCGATGGACATCACCTCTCCCACACTTTTCATACTGCTGCCTATTTCATGGGAAACGCCATGGAACTTACCTAAATCCCAACGGGGAATTTTACAAACAATATAATCCAAAGCAGGTTCAAAGAAAGCCGTTGTCGATTTGGTGACGGAATTTTTCAACTCATTCAGTCCATAATCCAAAGCCAATTTTGCAGCAACAAAAGCCAGAGGATAACCGGTTGCTTTCGAGGCCAGGGCAGACGAACGGCTTAACCGCGCGTTCACTTCAATCACCCGGTAATCTTCAGAAACCGTATCGAATGCATATTGGACATTACACTCTCCCACTACGCCAATGTGGCGTATAATCCGGATAGCAAGTTCCCGTAACTTATGATATTCCTGATTTGTAAGCGTTTGAGACGGCGCAACGACAATGCTCTCACCGGTATGGATCCCCAAAGGATCAAAATTTTCCATGTTACATACCGTGATACAATTGTCGTACCGGTCACGAACGACTTCATATTCTATTTCTTTCCAGCCTTTCAGAGATTTTTCTATCAGAAGCTGATTGGAATAGCTGAACGCTTTTTCCGCCAGCGCCTGCAATTCGTCCCGATCGTTACAAAAACCGCTTCCTAATCCTCCCAAAGCATATGCAGCACGGACAATGACAGGAAAACCAAGTTCTTCTGCAGCAGAATGTGCATCTTCAATGCTTTCGACTGCTATACTTTTGATTGTTTTAACACCTATTTCATCCAGTTTATGGACAAAAAGCTCACGGTCTTCCGTATCTATAATAGACTGCACCGGTGTTCCCAGCACTTTTACATTGTATTTTTCAAAGATTCCCGAACGGTAAAGTTCCACGCCACAGTTCAATGCCGTTTGTCCTCCAAAAGAGAGCAGGATACCATCCGGACGTTCTTTTTCTATCACTTTTTCCACAAAAAAAGGAGTGACCGGAAGAAAATAAATCTTGTCGGCCACTCCTTCTGAAGTTTGTACCGTTGCTATATTCGGATTGATCAAAACAGTGGTGATTCCTTCTTCTTTCAGCGCTTTCAATGCCTGGGAACCTGAATAATCAAACTCGCCGGCCTCACCTATTTTCAGAGCTCCGGAACCAAGAAGCAAAACTTTTTCAATTATTTTCATACGTACATCATTTTATTTTTTTTGCGTGCTCGTTTCATGTTTCTCAATTGATTCTATGAATTTATCAAATAAGAATCTCGTATCGGTCGGGCCGCTCGCCGCTTCCGGGTGAAACTGTGCAGAAAAGAAAGGTTTTGTTTTATGCCGGATCCCTTCATTTGTACCGTCATTCATATTTATAAACAATTCTTCCCAATCTTCACCCAAAGTCTTTATATCTACGGCATATCCATGATTTTGCGATGTAATAAAACATTTGGCGCCAGTTTCACCGTATGCCGGATTTTCCTGTACCGGTTGATTATGCCCCCGATGCCCGTATTTCAATTTGTAAGTCGATGCACCTCCCGCTTTGGCGAGCAGTTGATTACCCATACAAATGCCGCATATAGGTTTTCCGGTTTCCATTGCTTTCCGGATATTGCGTACTGTAATTTCACAATGTTCCGGATCGCCCGGACCATTTGAAATAAACAGGCCATCATATTCCAAAGTGTTAAAATCATAATTCCACGGCACTCTGACAATATTGACGTCATACCGCAATAAACATCTGAGAATGTTGTGTTTCACTCCGCAGTCGACCAGTACCACCGTTTTTGAGCCGTTTCCATAGCGTAAAACTTCTTCACAACTGACTTTTGCCACCTGATTTTCCTTTGAAGGATCCGAAAAATCAATTTCATCCGGAGAGTTAAAAACGATCTTTCCTTTCAGAGATCCTTTTTCCCGGATCAATTTTGTCAGTTCACGGGTATCAATACCATAAATTCCAGGGATTTGATGTTCTTTCAACCATTCTCCAAGACTTTTTGTAGCATTCCAGTGGCTATATTGATGAGAATATTCCGATATGATCAGGCCTGTGACCTGTATTTTTTCAGACTCATAAAACTCCGATAAACCATCAACGATCTTGTCTTCAGGGACGCCATAATTTCCGACCAGGGGATAAGTAACTGCAAGAATTTGTCCTGCGTAGGAGGGATCGGTAAGGCTTTCGGGATAGCCTACCATTGCTGTATTGAAAACAACTTCCCCGGCAACCGGCTTTTCATAGCCAAAAGAAAAACCATCGAAGTTTACCCCATTTTCCAATACCAAAGTTAATTTTTTATCCATTCGTTTTTCATTCTACAATTTAAAAAACCTCACAAAGGTAATTGATTTATCATTTCAATTCATTAAACCCGGAAGAAAAATGATGGATCGTGTGTTAATATTTTCATATTCGCCTATTTATATTGTCTAAAATAACTCTTTCGGATTAATCTTCAAAAACTCCTCATAAGGAATTCCGCCCGTACCGACCAGTAGCATCTTATCGGGATGAAATCTACCTCATTTGCAAATCAACAACAAATTATTTAACTTTGTGGGGTCGAATCGTCTTTTAGACATATTTGCATAAATAACAAATAAAATTATTGTATGAAGTTCACCAAAATGCACGGAGCAGGCAATGATTACGTTTACATTGATTGCTTTAAAGAACAGGTAAATGATCCGGAAAAGCTATCTATAGAGGTAAGCGATCGTCATAAAGGCATTGGATCCGATGGATTAGTATTAATTATGCCCTCCGACAAAGCTGATTTTAGAATGAGGATGTTTAATTCCGACGGCTCAGAGGCTCAAATGTGTGGCAATGCTTCCAGGTGTGTCGGAAAATATGTTTACGATACGCTTTTAACGGACAAAACAGAAATTTCCCTCGAAACGAAAGCCGGTATTAAATATTTACAACTTTTTCCTGAAAACGGGAAAGTACAAAAAGTACGGGTAAACATGGGAGAACCGATATTGAAATCCGTCGAAATTCCGGTTAAGTCTGATCTTGAAATGGTTGTAGACCAACCGGTTGATTTTGAGCCGGAACTTTATCATATCACCTGTGTTTCCATGGGTAATCCGCATGCCATTATATTTACAAATGATGTCGACTCATTGGAATTGGAAAAAACGGGCAAAAAGATCGAACATTTCAGATTATTCCCGGAACGCACCAATGTGGAATTTGTAGAGATTATTTCTTCCGATCATGTAAAAGTCCGGGTATGGGAACGCGGTGCAGGTGAAACACAAGCCTGTGGGACAGGAGCATGCGCCGTATTAGTCGCCGGAGTATTAAATGGAGTGATGGAACGTACTTCTGTCATTTCCCTGCCCGGAGGCGATTTACAGATAGAATGGGATGTTAAAGATAATTGCATTTATATGACAGGAGAGGCTGTAACGGTATTTAACGGAGAATTCTCAACTAATTTTTAATGATCACATTGATTTTTCAAATTCTTAATTTTCAAAAAAGTGGTACTAATAAACGAACATTATCCAAAACTCCCCGGGAGTTATTTATTTTCCGAAATTGCAAAACGAGTAAAAGTATATAAAGAATTACATCCTGAAGCTCAGGTGATTAGTTTAGGAATAGGGGATGTTACCCAGCCTTTAGCGCCTGCCGTGATAGAAGCCATGCACAAAGCCGTTGATGAAATGGCTGATTCGAGAACCATGCGTGGATATGCTCCTGATTGTGGTTACCCATTTCTGATTGATGCGATCATTGAAAATGACTTCAAAGCGAGAGGAATTCAGCTTGACACGGACGAAGTTTTTGTCAGTGACGGCGCCAAAAGCGATACGGGAAATATAGGAGATATATTGGGTCCGGACAATACGGTAGCAGTTACAGACCCGGTTTATCCGGTTTATTTGGATACAAACGCGATGGCAGGGCGCGCCGGATGTTTTAGAGACGGATTGTGGAGTAATATTACTTACCTGCCTTGCACTCCGAATAACAATTTTATTCCGGAAATAACTACTCAACCGGTTAACATGGTTTACCTCTGCTATCCGAATAACCCGACAGGGACTACCTTAACAAGGGAACAGCTGAAAAAATGGGTTGATTACGCCCTGGAAAAAAAGGTACTGATACTGTTTGATGCCGCTTATGAAGCATTTATCAGTGAAGACAATATTCCTCACAGCATTTATGAAATAGAAGGGGCAAAACAAGTAGCTATTGAGTTCAGGAGTTTTTCGAAAACGGCGGGATTTACGGGAGTCCGTTGCGGATACACCGTGGTTCCAAAAGAGTTAAATGCCTGGGATAAAGCCGGTAATGAATATTCGTTGAACTCACTGTGGCGGAGGCGTCAATCGACTAAATTCAACGGAACGGCTTATATCATACAACGTGGAGCTGAAGCGGTTTTTTCTCAGGAGGGAAAAAAACAAATCAGGGAAACAATCGGTTATTATATGGAAAATGCCCGGATAATCAGGGAAGGCCTGGAATCCATGGGATTTGAAACTTATGGCGGAGTCAATGCTCCTTACATCTGGGTCAAAACGCCTCAAGATGTTTCTTCGTGGGAGTTTTTTGATCAGTTGTTGAACGATCATCAAATTGTTTGTACTCCCGGTGTAGGTTTCGGACAAAGTGGCGAAGGTTTTGTCAGGATGACTGCTTTTGGAAAACGGGAAGATACGATTGAAGCTCTCAGAAGGATCAGGAATGGAGGAAATTAAACACGAGTGTGGTATCGCTTTGGTCAGGTTGCTTAAGCCGATACAGTATTACGTCGAAAAGTACGGAACCTGGCAGTATGGATTGAATAAATTGTACCTGTTGATGGAGAAACAGCACAATCGCGGGCAGGAAGGCGCCGGATTGGCGTGTGTTAGCGTAACTGCTCCTCCCGGAACAGAATACATCTTCAGAGAACGCGCCATGGGAACCGGAGCCATACAGAAAATTTTTGAAGATGTACACGAAGCTATTAGAATAACCCCGGAAGCAACTCCCTATCAGAGTATCCCATTCTGCGGGGAAGCCTACATGGGACATTTGAGATACAGCACTACGGGCAGGTCCGGGATTGGTTATGTCCATCCTTTTTTACGAAGAAATAACTGGCGTTCCAGGAGCCTGATGCTTTGTGGAAATTTTAATCTGACAAATGTAGACGAAATTTTCGAACAATTGGTCAACCAGGGACAACATCCCCGGCTGTATTCCGATACATTGATGATATTGGAAATGATGGGAAGTCTTCTGGACAATGAAGTTCATAAGTTGTATGAACAATACAAGCCGGAATATCCCAATGGAGAGTCCATCAATAAGAAAATTGCGGAGGAAATCGACCTTGCAAAAATATTACGGCAATCATCTCAATCCTGGGATGGCGGTTATGTGATCTGTGGAATGACCGGAACAACCCAAATGTTCGCTTTCCGTGACCCTTGCGGCATCCGTCCTGCATTTTATTATCACGATGATGAAATTGCAGTCATTGCATCCGAACGCCCTGTAATACAAACCGTAATGAATGTGGATGCCGGAAATGTGAAAGAACTGTGTCCGGGACAAGCGATCCTGATCAATGAAAACGGGAAAATCAATCTGGAACAAATCCTTCAACCTCAAAATATACTGCCTTGTTCTTTCGAACGGATCTATTTCTCGCGCGGAAGTGACCGGGACATCTATGCAGAAAGAAAAAAGCTGGGAGAAATACTGGTACGACCGATCTTGCAAACAATTGACCGGGATCTGAAGAATACCGTATTTTCTTTTATTCCTAATACCGCAGAAGTTGCGTTTTACGGAATGATGGAAGGTCTGGACAACTACCTCCGGGAGCAGAAAATGGATTTCAGAGTACGCCAGGAAAAAGTAGCGATCAAAGACATCAAATTAAGAACTTTCATCACCGAAGGTAGTAGTCGCGAAGACCTGGCTGCACACGTATACGATATTACTTACGGTTCAATCCACCCGTATCAGGATAATCTGGTCGTTATTGATGACAGTATTGTCCGGGGGACAACATTAAAACAAAGCATCATCAAAATATTGGATCGTTTGCATCCTAAAAAAATCATCATTGTATCTTCTTCTCCTCAAGTCCGTTATCCTGATTGTTACGGTATCGATATGAACCGCATGGAAGAATTTGCCGCATTTCGGGCCGCAATTGCGTTATTGGAAGAACGGGGAATACAGGAAATCATTGATGAGACTTACCGTAAATGTAAGGCTCAGCAAGGACTCCCTAAAGAGGAAATAACCAACTATGTAAAAGACATTTACAAACCTTTCACTGCGGAAGAAATTTCAGAAAAAATGGCTGAAATGCTGACAACTCCGGAGACACAAGCTGATGTACATATTGTTTTCCAATCGTTGGAGGGCTTGCATAATGCCTGCCCCCGACATCCGGGAGACTGGTATTTTTCAGGGAATTACCCTACTCCAGGAGGGAATAAGATGGTCAACAATGCATTTATCGGGTTTTACGAAAAATCCCGGCTTTCTGCAACCCGCTCCGATTCAATCAACGCATAATAAAAACAGGGAACTGTCTGAAAGAGTATTCAGAGTTCCCTGCTATTATTCGGGTAATCAAACAGATTATTTTACTTTATCTACGATTGCTTTGAAAGCTTCCGGATGATTCATAGCCAAATCGGCTAAAACCTTACGATTGATTTCAATTCCATTTTTGTGCAAAGCGCCCATAAGACGGGAATAGGACAATCCTTCCAAGCGTGCTGCCGCATTGATACGTTGAATCCACAAAGCGCGGAAGTTACGTTTTTTAGCACGACGGTCACGGAAAGCATAAGTTAACCCTTTTTCCCAGGTATTTTTGGCGACTGTCCATACGTTTTTTCTTGCACCATAATATCCTCTTGTCAGTTTGAGGATTCTTTTTCTTTTAGCCCTTGAGGCTACATGATTTACACTTCTTGGCATAACATTCTGAATTAAATTGCAAGCATTGCTTTTACACTGCGCTCATTCGATTTGTTGAGAATCGAAAAGCGGGTTAAACGTCTCTTTTGCTTTTTAGTCTTCTTCGTTAGAATATGACTTTTAAAAGCGTGCTTTCTCTTGATTTTTCCTGTTCCGGTAAGAGCGAATCTTTTTTTGGCACCGGAATTAGTCTTCATTTTCGGCATCTTTTTAAAAATTAATTTTTTAAGTTTATAATAAATTTCTTAAATCTGGGCTGCAAAGGTATGAAAAATATTTTGACATTTCTGCGTTTTTTTGAAAAATCGTCGAAAAACTCAAAAATATTTTTGCTGTTCCAAAATAATGTTTTACCTTTGCACCGTTAATAACAAAATGGAAATGGCAAACGAATACTTTTACAGCAGTAAATCAAAATTGACACTCAATATGACGTGTCATTTAATGCCATTTTACCCCCCCCCCCCCCAATAAACGACAATATACCTGTGTATTGTGTCTTAATGCGTCCCAAAACACTTTGGGGGCTTCTTACTTCATTTTGCAATCGTCTTATTTTGCCGGCCGGCGACTTACTTCGCTTCGGCGGCGACTTACTTCGCCGGCTGGCGACTTACCTCGCACCGGCGGCGACTTACCTCGCATCGGCGGCGACTTATCTTGCACCGGCGGCGACTTATCTTGCACCGGCGGCGACTTACCTCACACCGGCGGCGACTTACCTCACACCGGCGGCGACTTACCTTGCACCGGCGGCGACTTACCTTGCACCGGCGGCGACTTACTTCACACCGGCGGCGACTTATCTCACACCGGCGGCGACTTACTTCACACCGACGGCGACTTACCTTGCACCGGCGGCGACTTACATCACAATGCTGATAATCAACGTGTTTTATTATATTAACAAATTTAAAAAAAGTATTTATGACAAAGAATGATTGGCTTGCAAAAAGCCACGAACTTCGCCACAAGCTGGCAGTATTAATCTTCACAATCCTGATCGGCGACCTTCGCATCAAGGCAGGACTGACCGCAAAAACGCCTCCCGGCGACTGGTACGATAACGTTTACACGCCGCAATGCACAGCGTTTTGCAACGCGTTCGACGTTTGGAACAACATCTCGACCCGTACCCCCGTCGCTCTCGACGACCTCAACAAGGCGGAAGAAGATTTCATTCCCTTAGTCCGGAAACTTTACAATTTTGTTCGGGAAAACCCTGTAATCACTGACAGTGACCTCGAAAAAATGGGTTTCCCCAAACATTCGTCAGGCGGACACACCCCTGCTCAGGTAGCCGAAACCGCGCCCTACATGATCGCAACCGCAGCCGGCGCACGCATAGTAGACATCGGATACGGAGCGACACAGGCGTCAAGATCCAAACCGGCAGGACAGCACGGAATAGAAGTGATCCACGAAATATCCGACACAAAGCCGGAACTGGAACAAATGACGAGATCAGACTTCGACACCCGTACACCGCTCAGGATAACATTTCACGACAGTGAACGTGGAAAGACGCTCTGGTTCGCAGGACGCTGGGAAAACACCCGCGGACAGAAAGGTCCTTTCGGAGAAATTCAAAGCGTAATTAT
>JAIRZF010000044.1 GCA_031267385.1 Dysgonamonadaceae bacterium
TGATGTGACTTTCCTGTCAAACAGATTAAGCTTTAACTTCGACTATTTCACCGAAAAACGGACAGGCATCCTCATTGCCCCCAATCAAATGCCGATAATCATAGCGACAAGTCTTCCCAACCTGAATATCGGGGCAGTCAATAACAAAGGTTATGAAGTTGTGATCGGTTGGTCCGACCGGATCAACAAACTTGATTATTATGTAAACACGAATATTTCCTATTCCAAAAACAAGATCATTAACATTGACGAAGTCCCCAACCTTTACGACTATCAGAATGTAACAGGAGGGCCGACCGGCAGACAATCCGGCATGTATAAATTCATCCGGTTATACCGGTACGGCGATTTTGACAAAGGAGAAGACGGTGAATATATCCTGAAAAAAGATTTACCCCAACCCTATATTCAAGTCTATCCCGGTGATGCAATGTATGCCGATTTGAACGACGACGGCACAGTTGACGCCGACGACCGGATGGTTTACGGTTATTCAAGTCGACCCGAATACGTATTCGGATTGAATGTGGGACTACAGTACGAAGGAGTCGGTCTTACAATGAACTGGGCAGGAGCGACACATGTAGCCAAGATGCTTGAAGAAGATTATCGCACACCGTTTACTACAGCGGGGTCGCGGGGATTAATACAGTATTTTGTTGATGATTCATGGACGCCCGAACATCAGGATGCAAGTTTACCGCGTCCTGCCGTAACAACGCGGTCATGGAACACTTCAAAATCGACTTTATGGTTGCAAGACGCTTCATATCTGAGGTTGAAAACAATCAGCCTGAATTATACAATGAAAAATATGAAGTTTTTGAATACCCTGAAAATTAAATCATTAGTTATAAATCTAAGTGGATATAACCTTCTCACGTTCACAAAGCTCAAAGCCTTAGATCCGGAAGGCAATACTCAAAACAACGGAGCATATCCTATTATCAAGACTTATAACCTGGGTGCTACTATCAATTTTTAATAGAGGAAACGATATATGAAAAAAATAATATATATTATCGCAGTCATCATTGCTTACGGATTAACCTCATGCGATGAAATAAAATTCGGAGACGAATTTTTAGGAGATGCGCCCGAAAGCTCGGGAGCTACCCTCGAAGAAATGTTTTCTTCTTTCATAAATTCGGAAAAGATACTGAACCGGGCATATTCCAACTTACCGTATGGATTGCCTTTGAACGACAGCAAAATGAACGGGCATGTTCTCGAAACGTGTACCGATCTCAATTACACATTCGGAACAGATATATTTGTCAGCCTTTACTACAATGGCGCATTGAACGCAAGCAGCAATTCTCACGGGCAAATATACCAGTATGGAAGCGAATCGGACTGGTCTGCCATTCGTTATTCGTGGATATACATAGAAAACATAGATAAGACGCCTGATATACCGGAGTCGATAAAAGCAGAAAGAATTGCCGAAGCAAAAATGATCATAGCCATATCCTATTCCGAAATGCTGCGTAATATCGGAGGTTTTCCATGGATAGATCATGCCGTAGAACCCAATGAAACAATGCAGTATCCCAGGCTTACTTTTGCCGAAAGCGTAGATAAGATCATTGCCCTGATTGACGAAGCAGCCCCTCATTTGCTCTGGAAACAATCGGATACCGATGACGGGCGTATGACCAAGGCGGGCGCACTGGGATTGAAACTGCGTGTACTCTTGTTCGCCGCGAGTCCGACATTCAATGCAAGCGTTCCGTGGCATGGCGAAGCCGATGAATATACCCGGTATGCGAATGTCGATCCCGCCCGTTGGACAAGAGCAAAAAATGCAGGAGAAGAATTTATGCGATCCCTTTCGGAAAATGGCATTTATACACTGATTAAACCGGAAGAAGAAACGCATCAGGCGCGTCGTGAAGCGTATCGGAAAGCTTATTACGACCGGGGCGGAACGGAAATCCTGATTTCAGTGCGCAAAGGATTCAGTAGCGAAATCCATGAATTTTATTATGGACAACGTTATTACACCAGCCCTACTCTCAACTATGTGAATATGTTCTCGTGGGAAGACGGGACGGATTTTCCTCAAAACTTCAATTGGGAGAATCCCGCGACAGAACCGTTTTTCACCGAAGACGACCATAAACCCATGAGGGATCCGCGATTGTATGAAAATGTTTGTGTTCCGGGCGATATACATTTCAACGGAACGATACCTCCCTATTATCGCGAACACCCGAACTTCAGGGTAGGATCGAACGGTGGTTTCTTCATGATGAAATTCATTTTCCAGGACTATCCTTTACGCGACGGACGGCCTGTGCAATGGCCTTTCATGCGCTTGCCGGAGGTCTTGCTCAGCTATGCCGAAGCAATCAACGAAACCGACGGAGTACCCGATGCAAAAGCATACGAATGTGTCAATACCATTCGTTCAAGAGTAGGATTGACTGCCCTTCCGCAAGGCCTCAACAAGGAACAGTTCAGGGAAGCGGTTTTAAAGGAAAGAGCCTTGGAACTTGGATTTGAAGAAGTGCGCTGGTACGACCTTGTACGGTGGAATAGAGCCGATGATTTCAAAAAAACGCTTTATTACCTCGATGTACGCATTAAAAGCGGTACGGTGAGTAACCCGACCTCGTATTCATTTGCGCCTATGCCCCTCCTGCCCAGGTATTGGGCTAGAAATTGGGATACCAAATGGTACCTGTCTCCCGTACCTCAGAATGAGATAAATAAAAAATACGGTATGACTCAAAATCCGGGTTGGTAATGACATTAATAATAAATCCGAAATTTTTATGAAAAATATCATCATATATATTTTATTATCAGTATCGATGTCGGTATTGGCGCAAGAACAATACAAAGGAAAAATACTCGATAAAGACGGTAAGTTGCTGCAAGGAGTATTGTTTTATGGCGACACATCAATCATAGCCGTCCGGCATACGCCATATTCCGTATCAACTATTTTGGAAGACGAGTTGCAACGTTCTCCGGAATTGGATATTAATAAATCCCTTTATGGGAAAATTGCTGGGTTGAATGTGTATCAGGGAGCCGGGACGTCGTCAGTTAATCTTGCGACCTTACAGGTTCACGGATCCGCTCCTCTGGTATTGATCGATGGATATCCACGGGATCCCTCTTCGATAACAATGTCGGAAATAGCTTCATTTTCGTTGTTTACTGACGCCGCTTCAGCTGCAATGTACGGCGTAAGAGGCGGCAACGGTATCATAAATATAACCACAAAAAAACCCGGTATCAGTCCGTTACAGATTTCAGTCAACTACCAATACGGAATAAGTACAAAATTCCGCGTTCCGAAGTTCGCCGATTCATACACCTATGCAAAAAATATGAATGAGGCTTATCGTTTGGACGGTTTGGGACGAAGGTATTCCGACCTCGAACTTGAAGCTTTCCAGGGAGGCGAATTTCCTTTTTCGTTCCCGGATGTCGACTGGCAAAAGGAAGTTTACAACGATTTAGGGTTCAATCATCAGTTTAATGTCCTGGCAAAAGGAGGTAATGAACGGTTCAGGTATGTGGCTGGCATAATCTATTCGTACGATAAAGCCATGTTCAGCCATAACGACGATGACTATCGGTACACTACGAAACCATTCGATTCACGGCTTAATCTACGCACAAACATTGAAGTCGATTTATCGAAGCTGACACTGCTTCGTGTCAACTTGATGGGACGTCTGAACGAGGTGAACGGCGCTAACAACATAAATACGTTTTATAATGCCGTATACACTACGCCCTCGGCGGCTTTTAACGTAAAAAACCAAAGCGGAATTTTCGGGGGAAATAATATTTACGGCGAGAATAACCCCGTTGCAATGCTCGGTAGCAGCGGTCATCGGAAAGAAACGTTGTCTACATTATTTTCGGATATGAGTATCAAACAAGATTTGCCGTCAATAACCAAAGGATTGTACGCACAGTTGTCCATTGCATTCGACAACAGGGGCGTATCGTGGGAAACTTCATCGAAAACATACCGTTATGAAGATTTGCGACCCACCGTTCACGACGATAAACAGGTAACGGTCAATCCCATTGTATATGGTACGGATTCCGAAGTACTTTCTCATGGTAGCGGGTTGACAAGTGTTTATATCAATACTGATTTTCAGGCTCAATTGGGGTATAATCGTTCGTTTGGAGAACATCAGTTGAGTGGAGCGGCTATCCTGGACATGCAGTCGTCGATGGTGAACGGACAAAATAGATCAATGAAAAGACAATCGTGGATTGCAAGCGTCTATTACGCATACAAAAATAAATATGTGCTGAACGGCGTGCTCAATAATTCGGGTTCGGCTGTTTTGCCCAAAAACGACCGTTACATCTTGTATCCGGCGGTATCCGCGTCATGGATCGTTTCAAACGAAGATTTCATGAATACGAAACTTGTCAATTCCCTTCGTTTGAAAGCGTCTTTTGGACTTTCCGGCTGGGATGCCAATACGCTTCATGATCTCGACATACAGAATTATGAATGGTCTAAAGGATATTATTTCGGTGATAACGTCGGAGAATCAAGCGGTTATCACGAAGGGCGGTTGCCCGTTGAGAACCTGACAATCGAAAAATCAAGGAAATCGACCATTGGAATAGATGCCGGCATGTTTAACGATAAATTGAATCTTTCAGCTGAAGTTTTTTACGACAGGCGTACGAATATCCTGGTTAATTCGTCAAACTCGACATCCGGTATTATTGGAATTGAAGTAGGCCAACTCAATGCAGGTATCATAGACTACAAGGGAATTGACCTTTCTCTGTCGTATCGTGACAGGATAAGTGAATTTGTTTACAGCATTTCAGGCATATTTTCGTTCACACGCGATAAGCAGATAAACATAAACGAAGCATATCAGGAATACGATTATCTGTACCACACAGGATACAGCAAAAACCAGGTATATGGACTTGAAGCGATAGGTTTATTCAACAGTCAGGTAGAAATAAACAACAGTCCGGTTCAATCTTTTT
>JAIRZF010000053.1 GCA_031267385.1 Dysgonamonadaceae bacterium
GAACAGCCGGACGATCTTTCCAAAGCTTATTCCACGGCATGAATGTCGTATTCGGATTCAATTCACGGGATACAAGATACGATTTCAGTTCTTTTACATCAGAAGCGGCAAAAACAGAACCGTCGATTCCAACCACGCTTCCTTTTTTCAACTCTTCGCCCAGCCACTCGTTTACCGTGGGCGTACCCGGCATCTTTTCTTTAAAAAGCAGGATCCCGCTTCCGGCTAACTGAGTTTCCGCCTGGATGAAATAGCGTGAATCCGTCCACAAACCGGCTTTATCGGCGGTAACAACAACGGTACCTGCCGAGCCTGTAAATCCGGATATCCACTCCCTGATTTTCCAACATGCGGCCGGATATTCGCTCAAATGGGGATCCGTACTGGGAACGATACAAGCAGAGACACCCTCCGCCTGCATCAATTCCCGAAGTTCTGATATTCTTTTTGCAGTATCCATCCTGTTTTTTATCATTAAGAATTAATTTCTTAATATCGATACCCGGCTTTTGACTGAGCATCCTGCAGACTTGAAACCGGCGCCAAAGTGAAGCCCCAATTATAATCCCGGTTGGCATAAATTGAATACTTCGGCTGAGGTTTATCTCCCCAACTGTTGAAACCGGCAACTCCACATTGTTTCATATCCACACAGATTTCCACAAAGTTTCCGGGTTGGATATCTGCGGCATGCGTTTGTTTCGGCAAGAAATCTTTTGCCCGTGCATGATCTTTATTTACCTTGTCTTCCGGGGTTTTATTTCCCCATTGATAATCGGCATCCGATTCCTGTGAATCAAAATCTTCCACTGAGTTTCTCAGTGCATTAAATCCGATCGTGCTATCTGCTTTTATCAATAAACCTTTGCCGCCTTTCGTGCTCAAAGCAAGCCAACGGGTATCCGTATGATGCCCGTTTTCCTGCGGACGGACATACGGATAATACAATTCTCCGGCTGTGGAAGAATACAATCCGATCAGTGTTCCTTTGTGCCTGTCCTGATAATTTTCCTCCGGCCCTCTACCCAGGTACTGCACCTGATCCATCTCCGCCGGGATTCTGAACCGGACGCCTATACGCGGAATTTCCAAACGGGTATCCGCCCTTCTTGCACGAACCAAAGCGCCACTGGCCGATTCTGTCGCCGTTTTTTCATCTTCCGCTTCAGCCAACTGGATTCCCTCGGCCGTTACAGAGGTATATTTCACGGATACGTTCACAACTCCCGAAGGATAGATATGATAGTTCACAACATAATCATTCCCCAACGGCAAACGATATACCACATTCAGTTCTACGTCATCACCCTGTTTTGAAACGGTAGCATTTGCTTTAAAATTCTTACTCGATTCTTTCCATATCTGGAGACGGTAAGGCATACGATTTCCATAGTCATTATCGTTGGGGCCTCTCCAAAAGTTCGGTTGTACGCCGAATCCTTCACTGAAATATTCCTGTCCGTCCACCTGATAAGATATGACCGATCCTGATTTTTTATTGAATACAAAATTCAACGTGGAAGAAGACACTACGATATTGTCGCCGGCTTCAGAGGTAAACAATTGAGGCCCTGATGCTTTATAAATTTTCTTTTCTCCTTCCAAAGGCAATTTAAACTGCTCTATAGCGACAACATAACCTGCAGGAACCAGTAATTCGGCTTTTTTTGACGTCACTTCAAAATCCACGAAATATTCGGAAGCGGGTTTTACTTTAATTTTGTTTACGGGAACATTGACTACAAGCGACTGTTGAGGTTCCAGGTCAACCGCTAAAAGTCCTTTTTGCAACACTTTCCCGTTCTCCTTTATTTTATATGAGATCGAATAATCCTTCAAATTGGAGAAATAAAAACGATTGATCACCCGGAATTCCCCTTTATCCAAATCTACGGCTTCAAAAGCGACATTCTGATGTACATATTTTACTTCCGCCATTGCCGGGTGCGGATCCTGATCCGGACCAACCACTCCGTCCGCAACAAAATTACCGTCCGAAGGTTGATTTTCTCCGAAATCGCCGCCATAAGCCCAGATCGTTCTTCCTTTTTTATCTTTGAACGACACGGCATGGTCAATCCATTCCCAGATATAACCGCCCTGCAAATTCGGGTACTTATAGATCTGTTCCCATTGGTCGGAAAGGTTTCCGTTGGAATTGCCCATCGCATGGGAATATTCGGAAGGAACATACGGGCGATCCCACAAACTTTTTCCCTGCCGCTCAAACTCTGCGGTGGAAGGATATTGAGGGACTATCATGTCGGTATTCCATTCGCTCAATGCTCTTTCATAACATACAGGACGTTGCATCAGGTCTTTATCCAGTTCTTTCAACAAAGTATATCCATTATAAAAATTATAACCGTTACCAGCCTCATTCCCAAGCGACAAGATGGTTACGGAAGGATAATTTTTGTTTCTTTCAAACATGTTTTTTACACGGGACAAATGACTTTTCGAGAAATCCGGATTATGTCCCAACGTGCCTTTTTTACGACCATCTTCATGTCCGAGGGCGCCTTTTCGCATATCATCCTGATAAATAGTGTAATACATCCCGTGGGATTCAATATTTGCTTCATCATAGACGTACAAACCGTATAGATCACACATTTCATAAAACTTTCGATCCTGAGGATAGTGAGATAAACGAACGGAATTGATATTGTGTAATTTCATCAATTCAAAATTACGTTTCATGTCTTCCGGCTTCAGGTAGTGTCCCCTGAAAACGGTCTCATGGATATTCGTTCCCTTCAGCTTGATCGGTTGCCCGTTAATATGGAGCAAACGAGCCTTTCTCTCTACGGTTGTCCCGTCACGTCCCGTCACATTGACAATATAATCACTTTCCTTGATTTCTATACGACGGAAACCTACGTGAAAAGGAACAACTTCGACCACTTTACCGCCCTGCTCTATTGTGATCAACAGTTTATATAGATCAGGATGTTCAGAAGTCCAGGTCAGTACATTATTGAGCATGTAATCAAAGTTTACGATCCCGGCGCTTTCCGGCGCTACGGACAACGGCTTAGTTGCAGAGGCGACGACTGTTCCGCCGGCGTCCAGCAATTCGTACTTCACGGATGTATTCTGAAGAGTTCCCGTTGTATTCCTCACATCGACTCCCAATTTGAATATTCCATTTTTATAGGTATCATCCAATGTGGATACGACACGAAAATCTTTGACGGCGGTTTTGGGTTGAGACCAGATAAAAATATCCCGTTCGATCCCGCTCATTCTTAAAAAATCCTGACATTCCAACCACGAACCTGTACTCCAGCGGAAAATTTTCAATGTCAACACGTTTTTCCCTGTCCGGATATACGGATTAATCAAAAATTCCGCAGGATCCTTGGAATCTTCGCTATACCCTACTTCTTTACCATTCAGATAAACATAAACGCCCGACTTGGCTCCTGCAATATGCAGAAAAATATCGCGACTCATCCAGTCTGCCGGAATTTCGATATCACGGCGATAAACGCCTACCGGATTTTCCTCCGGCAAAACAGGAGGAACGGGGTTGTACGTGTTGAATTCATACGGATGATTCACATAAAATGCTTCGCCGAATCCCTGAAGTTCCCAATTTCCAGGTACTTCGATATCCGACCATCCCGACAAATTTACGTTTACATCTGTAATGTTTGCGGGCAATTTCTTATAGGCGTCTACAAAGAAAAATTTCCAGGTCCCATTTAACAGGTAATAATACGGACTATTTTCATACTTGAGAGCGGATGCATTCGCAGCATCGTTGTAACTCATAAATGTAGTCCTCGGCGCTTGTTTATTCACGGCCACGACATTTACATCTTTCCAGTAAGGAATTTCCTGAGCATGAAGATTGATCAAAAACACAAATGTCAAAATTAAAATTCCCCCCTTCGTTTTTTTCGTTGATTTCATAAATAAGAATTTAATACATTCATCCATTTTTCTCTGCAAAACGGCATTAAAAAAATAAAATTCACCTGTTTCACAAAGAACCGGAACAAATGTACATGAAATTTTTTAATTACACGCAGACAAATAAAAATTCTCAACAAATTTTACAGGAGAAAAATATCTTAAAGATTTAAAAAATTCGTTTACCGGCAATGGCATTGAAATACGCCCGGAATTATTGCTAACTAAAAATAAACATGTATCTTTGTCGCTCTGATTTGTCTCCGTAAAGGCAATAAATTAGATACGACCCATAAATTAGATACAACGAGTGAATATAGTAATTGATCAGGGAAATACTTCGGCCAAGGTAGCCATGTATGAAAGACGCAAACTTCTTGCGTCTTTCATATTCAAACCGTTGAATCTGAATCGTTTAGTCAAGCTGGTCAATGAGTATTCTCCTTCTCGGGGCATCCTTGGTTCCGTGACTGACTTTAATCCCGACATCATTTCTTACCTGAAAGAAAAACTGAATTGTTTTATTGTATTGGACGATAAAACGCGAATCCCGATTGCAATACAATACAAGACGCCCGAAACCCTGGGGCGCGATCGTATTGCCTCTGCGGTAGCTGCTTACATAAAGTATCCGACTCGCAACCTGTTGGTTATAGATGCGGGGACAGCAATAACTTACGACCTCGTTCAAGCCGGAGGAATCTACGCCGGAGGGACTATTTCTCCCGGGATGACCATCCGTTTCAAAGCCTTGAACAACTACACGAAACGCCTCCCCATGCTGGATGAAGAGGGTGACATTCCCGAACTGGGCTATAACACGGAAACAGCGATCAGAGCAGGGGTAGTCAATGGTATTTTAAAGGAAATGAATGCTTATATCGATGAATACAAAATAAAATATCCGGATCTTTTGGTTTTTTTAACAGGAGGACACTCATTTTATTTTGAAACAAAATTAAAAAAATCCATCTTTGCAGACGGAAATTTGGTTCTCAATGGACTAAACGAAATCTTGAATTATCAATATGTATAGAATTAAGACAATTTTATTGCTTGCATGTCTATCCCTCATGCCGGCTTTTTTAGAAGCTCAGAACAATACGAATTCACCGTATTCGCGGTATGCATATGGCGTTCTCTCTGATCAGGCGTTCGGAGCACAAAGGGCTATGGGAGGCATCGGATATGGATTGCGTGATCCGAAAATGATCAATCCGTTAAATCCGGCTGCATTTTCAGCTGTAGATTCCATGACATTCATGCTCGACCTGGGAATCACCGGTCAGCTTGTATGGTTTAATGACAATGGAAATAAAGAAAGTAGACTCAACGGCAACCTTGAATATCTTGCAATGCAGTTTCCTCTTGCTAAAAATCTCGGTGTGGGACTGGGGTTCAAACCGGTTTCTTATGTCGGATATAATTATGGAGTCGTGACTCAACAAGCCGATAATTATTATACCAACACAACGTATACCGGAACCGGAGGCTTGAATCAGGTCTACGGATCGCTTTCATACAACTTCTTCAACCATTTTTCGGTGGGGGTCAATGCAGGTTACGTTTTCGGTGACATCAAACACGTCCGGAATATCTCTTCCACCGATGCGACCGACATGATCACAAACCTTTCGGACACGCTGCGTTCCTCCGGATTTGCATACGATTTTGGGATTCAATATACTTATCCGCTGGACGACCAATCCATGATCGTTGTCGGAGCGACCTATGCCCCGAAAATAAAATTCAACGGAAAAGAGATGAAAACAGGGATGACTTATAATTCCTCCACCGGGGTGATTTCTTCCTCCGAGCGGCTGGTGACTTCCGATCACAGATTTCAACTCCCTCAGTCATTTGGTATTGGCGCTACCTATTCCAAATTGAACAAACTGACCGTGGGCGCCGATTTCCTCCTGCAACAATGGTCTGACGCTGAATATGAAAGTAAAACAGATACATTGAGCAATCGTACCAAATTCAATGCCGGAGTGGAATATACTCCCGACGTACGCAGTAAAAGCTTTTTTAAACGAATGAGATACCGGGCGGGAGGATATTATTCCGATTCATATGTCAATGTGCAGGGATACGGGTACAAGGAATACGGGGTTTCCGCCGGGATCGGTATCCCAATGGTCGATGAACGTTCCAGACTGAATATCTCATTCGAATATGTAGCTATTCGTCCGGAGTTGAAAACCTTGGTTGATGAACAATATTTTAAATTCACGGTCAGTTATACTTTCAACGAATTGTGGTTCTTCAAACGAAAAATCCAATAATAGTATTACTCTTATCGTGCATCCTGTCTGTAAGCTGCACCGGGGGGAAAACACCATTGGAAACTGTTGCCGTCGATGCAAAAATAGTTCCATTGATGCGTACTGAGGACTTCTCGTCGCTACTCTCCGACTCAGGGGTCACCCGCTACCGGATGAAAGCCAAAGTGTGGGAAGTCTATAAAGACAGCGTACCCGAACCCTATTGGTATTATCCTGAAGGGTTTTATTTCGAAAAATTTGACAGTGTCTTCAATGTAGAAGGATATCTTAAAGCCGACACGGCATACTACTACAATGAAAAACAAAAGCTTTGGAGAGTTACGGGAAATGTTGAGCTGATTAACTTTCAGGGTGAAAAATTTGAAACTTCCGAATTATTCTGGAACCAAAGAGAGAAACGTATTTATACGGATAAATTCATCCGCATCGAACGCAAGGGACAAATACATATGGGCTATGGTTTGGTTTCCAACCAGGAAATGAGCGATTGGAGAATATTGAACCATTCAGGAGAAATGGATATTCCTGAAAATGATACGGATTCAATCGTCAAATGATAAATTTTCTATAAAATATATGGATAATACATCAAAACTTCGTATCTTCGTGCGCAATTTCGTAAAAATAAATTAAAACAAATATAAAAACTCAATGGCAACGTTAGAAAAAATCAGAAGTAAAGCAGGTTTGCTGGTCGCTGTGGTCGGTATTGCTTTGCTTGCATTTGTTATTGGAGACTTTCTGAAATCAGGGTCTACTTTTTTTCATCAATCCAAAGAAAAAATAGCTATAGTTAATGGTGAAGCTATATCCATTCAGGATTATCAGACTAAAGTGGAAGAAATGACGGAAGTTTACAAGAGAAGAATGCAAACAAACACCATTAACGAAGATATGCAAACCCGCATCCGGGAAGAAGTTTTCGAAACCATGGTAAATAACATCCTTTTAGAAAAAGAAACCGGAAAAATTGGAATGAAGGTAGGTAAAGAAGAACTATCCGACATGATCATCGGTGACAATATATCTCCAATGATCCTCCAAATGCCTGATTTTCAAAATCCTCAAACAGGCGCTTTTGATAAAAACATGTTGTTACAATTCCTTCAAACGATAGAATCCGATGATATGAAGAATATTCCTGTTGAAATGCAGGTTCAATTACTGGAAGCAAAAAATTACTGGTTGTTCTGGGAACAGACGATCAAACAACAAAAACTGCAATCCAAATACTCGACACTGTTGGGAGGTGCTATTGCAACAAATGCCATCGAAGCAAAAAATGCATACGAAGAGAAAAAAACCAGTGTCGGATTTGAATATTTAGTTCAAAATTATCAAACGGTTCCGGATGATCAGGTCACCGTTTCCGATTCTGAAATCAAACGATTGTACGATAAACGTAAAAATGCTTATAAGCAAGACAAACAACAGGTGGTAAGCTATATCGCCGTGGATATTGTTCCAAGTAGAGAAGATGATCTGGATGTACAAAAAATCCTGTCCGACCTGAGACCGAAATTCTCGGAACCGGACGTCGACGTTATTTCTATGGTAAATGAGAACTCCGACCTGAAATTCATCGATGCTTACATGGCAAAATCCGAACTTCGTAACGATATGCAGGCTTTTGTTGAAACGGCAAGCGTCAATGAAGTATCCGGGCCTGCCTTGGACGGCGGTTCGTATGTCATGTTGAAGTTGCTGGGAACGATAATCGCTCCCGATTCGGTCAAGATCAACCAGTTATTATTGCCGAACCTGGATGAAAAAACGCTGACTTCTTTTACCGACAGCATCATCAAAACCATCAAAGGAGGAAAATCATTTGCAGAAATAGCAACTGAAGAAACTCAGGGACGTTCAAACGGTGAAATGGCTCACATGACTGAAGCCCAGTTGGTTGCAGCCACCGATGCTAAGTTTAAAGACGTGATATTTTCTGCTCCGGTCGGGGACATCTTTGTGGCAAAATCAATCCACGGCTCACATTTGGTGCAGATTGTTGAAAAAACAAGGCCGGTGATTAAATACAAAGTTGCTGTGATCCAGGTTGCAGTAACTCCAAGTTCCGAAACTTACAGTAAACTGTACAATGATTTAAGCGCTTATATTTCAAAAAACAATACCTTGGACAAGTTCAAAACCGCTGCTGCCGAAGGCGGATATATGATTCAAAATGAAATGCCGGTATCGGAAAATCAGCCGCTTCTGGCAAATATAACTTCTTCGCGCCCGGTTATCCGTTGGGCTTTTGAACATAAAAAGGGAGAAATTTCTGAGATTTTCGAGTGTCAGGACCGTTTTGTGGTCGTGGCTGTCGACGGAAGCCTGAAACAGGGATACCGTCCGCTGGCCTCAGTTTCTGAAATTTTGAAACGCGAATTACTCAACGAGAAAAAAGCAGAAAAGATCATCAGCGATCTGAAAGCAAAAAACTTCTCTACCCTGGAAGATTATGCTACTGCTATGAGTTCGACCGTTAATACCGTTGATTTTGTGACATTCTCCACCCCCAGTATCACAGGGATGGGAACTGAACCAATCATCAACGCTCGCGCCCCTCTTGCTGAAATGGGTCAGTTAACGGAACCTCTGAAAGGGAAAGCAGGAATTTACGTACTAAATATTACAAGTAAAAAAGCTTCGGAGATTCCATACAACGAAGAAAGCGAAAGACAATCGTTACAGACAACAAACATGTACAGAATGTACTCGTTCCTGCCTGCACTGAGAGATAAATCTAAAGTTGAAGATAATAGAATACGCTTCTACTAAAAGAAGACCGTAAGACCGTAAGACACGTAAGATGGGAAGACACGTCTTACTATCTTACGGTCTTACACGTCTTACGGTCTTCTATGATGCAAACAATCCTCGGCAAAACACTGGAAGAACTCAAACAGATAACTTCTGATTTGGGGATGCCTGCTTTTACCGCAAAACAAATATCAGACTGGTTGTACAAGAAAAAAATAACCGGTATTGATAATATGAGTAATCTGTCCGTACAAAACCGGGAAAAACTCAAAGAGAAATTTACGATCGGTCTGCAATCTCCAATACAAAAACAAGAATCCAAGGATGGGACTGTAAAATACCTGTTCAACACGGCAACCGGGCATTTTATTGAAACAGTCTATATCCCCGATGACGAAAGAGCGACTCTTTGCGTCTCGTCGCAAGTTGGTTGCAAAATGAACTGTTTATTTTGCATGACCGGCAAACAAGGATTTTCAGGGAATCTGAGCGCCAATGAAATTATGAATCAGATTCAATCGATTCCCGAGAACTCCGGACTGACAAATATTGTATTCATGGGGATGGGAGAACCGATGGACAACATTGATGAGATCTTCAAAACGCTGGAGATCCTGACTTCGGATTACGGTTATGCCTGGAGCCCGAAACGAATAACAGTTTCCACTATCGGTGTAATTCCCGGATTGAAACGTTTCATAGAAGAATCTCAATGCCATCTGGCTATTAGTATCCATTCTCCATACAAAGAGGAAAGAAAAAACCTGATGCCGGTAGAAAAAGCATATCCAATCGACCGGATATTGGATTTGATACGAAAATACGATTTTTCACATCAACGCCGGATCTCTTTTGAATACATTATGTTCAAAGGATTGAATGATGACCTGCAACATGCCAAAGACCTCGCCAAACTTCTTGCCGGAATCCCCTGCCGGGTCAATCTGATCAAATATCACGCAATTCCCGATGTTGATCTGAAGAGTTCCGATATGACGGCAATGCCTGCTTTCAGGGACTATTTATCTTCCAAAGGGATCACTTGTACCATCCGATCTTCCAGGGGAGAAGATATTTTAGCCGCCTGCGGGATGCTTTCTACGAAAGAATGTAGTATCTTTGCGGGGAAGTTATAAGTTATAAGTTATAAGTTTTAAGTTTTACGTTATACGTTATACGTTTGGCTTACGCACGACAAGGACGTAAAACGACGTAAAACGACGTAAAACGTAAAACGTATAACGTATAACGTATAACGTAAAACGTAAAACGTATGATCAGAATAGGTATAACTCACGGAGATGTCAACGGAATAGGTTACGAGATGATACTGAAAGTTTTTTCAGATTCAAGGGTAAGTGAACTTTTCACCCCGGTGCTTTATGGTTCCTCCAAAATTGCAGCATACCACCGGAAAACGATGGAAATGCAGAATATCGGTTTGTATGCCATAGATCAGGCCTCTGATGCGGTTCCCAACCGGGTAAATATTATAAACTGTATTGAGGATGAAGTGAAAGTGGAGCTCGGCAGATATACTTCCGAATCAGGAAATGCGGCATTATTGTCGTTAGAAAGAGCGGTAAAAGATATCAACGGAGGGCTCATAGATGCGATTGTCACTTCTCCTGCGATCATCAATGAAGTTCAAAAAAACGGCATTAAATATTCCGGACAGACGGCGCTGATAGAAGCTTCTGTGGAAAAAAACAACGAATCACTGGGAATTTTGGTGAAAGACAATCTCAGAATAGCTCTCGTGACCGGGAATATTCCCTTGTCTGAGGTCTCAAATCAATTAACGGAGGAACTTATTTTCAAAAAACTGTCGGATCTGAAATGTAGTTTGATCCGCGATTTTGCTGTTTCCGCACCTCGTATTGCAGTATTATCTCTTAATCCGAATATTACTCCGGAAAATCCGGGAAAAGAAGAAACGGAACAAATCATACCCGCCATGGATCTAGCTTCCAAATCCGGGATATTTTGTTTTGGGCCTTATGCTCCGGATGAATTCTTCGGCTCCGGACATTATACCAAATTTGACGGCATATTAGCCATGTACCACGATCAGGGATTAGTGCCTTTCAAAACACTTGCTGCAGAAGAGGGCGTTTATTTCAGTGCGAGTCTACCAATTGTCAGGACGGCTCCAAACATGGGACCTTCTTTTGATATCGCGGGACAAAATAATGCTTCAGAAATCGCATTGCTCAATTCCATTTATCTGGCAATCGACATTCTGAAAAACAGGAAAACAGATGATGAAATTAATTCAAATCCGCTCAAAAAACACTACTATGAAAAAGGCTCGGACAACGAAAAATTAGATCTGACCTCAGACAATCTTTAATGAAATAAATAAACCGCCATTTAACACGGAGTTTATTTCACGGAGTACACTGAGTTTAAAACTCCGTGTCACTCTGTGAAATAAACTCCGTGTCACTCCGTGTTAAAAAAATCGGAGAATCAGATCGCTTATTTCCGTAT
>JAIRZF010000095.1 GCA_031267385.1 Dysgonamonadaceae bacterium
CTTTCCCAGGATATTGTTCTACAGACGAATAGTTGCTGAAATTACTTTCATTTTCCAAACTAATGGTTTCCGGTTTTACATTCGCCAATACACCGTTTTGAATCGTCCATTTCAATACGACTTTACTCGTGGTAATCGGAACGGTGATGACGGCATTACCGTCCAGGCTTCCTTGTACGTTGATACCATTCGTACGGGTGGCGGTCAATCCTAATTCTGAGGCCTTAAAACTACACAAAACTACCGGATTTTCATCTGTCACACTATTCCATTTATAAATATTGTAAGAAGTATTCACGTTTCCTCCGGCCGCCAAATTCACGCCAAGTATAACGCCTTTATCATCCGATGCAATTTTACGCAATCCGGTAACAGCATTTCCCATATTTACGTCGGCAGGTAATTTCAAAGAACCGATTTTTTCACCATTCACATTGTAATAATGGATTCCAGCCGTTCCGTTGTGCGTAGAAGCTACGATATAACTTCCACTGAAACACAGAGATGCACCTCCATCAGCTCCAAATCCCATTTCAGCCGGCGTTTTTCGAAACATTTCTGTAAGACTTAGTTTCGGAGCGTTAAAAGTAAATTCTTTCACTACCCCATCCGTGCCTTTGATTTTAATTTTCGGGAATGTCCATAAATTAACTACCGTTCCGTTGGTAAAATCGACAAACTCGTTTCCAAATCCGGTTTGAATGGTCAAAGCAACGTTTGCAAAATTAGTCAAAGTTTTGAAATAAACCTGAACATTTCCGTTAGCATCTACCTCAACATTCGTCGATTCGGTAGCATTCGCCGTCACACTCCGGATACCGGCCGGCCCAACGGGTTGATCCGTAATGATTAACTGGTAGGGATAAACGGTTTCATCTACTCCGGTTACCTGAAAGTCAACTGGATTGGCATAATTCATAGCTACTCCATTGGTAAATCCGGAAACCGTACCGTTTTTGAATCCCATCGTTACTTTCAACGCTGTTAAATTCGTTTCTTCCGGCGCCTGGACAATGATGCTTGACACTCCAAAATGGATATTTTCCTGAGGAACAGAGATTCCTTCGATATAAAAATCGACCAACAAGGGTCTGGAAATGACATGCAATTTAATCACTGTGTTTTCTCCGTTATAACTATGGATTTTTACATCGACCGGATGAGTGAAATCCGTTTCAATATCTGTTGGAAAATCCGTCAAATCGCCATTGATGGGAACCAATTTAATTTTCAACTGTGTCAAATCCGTTCCGGGATTCAATGTAATCGTCGTTTGTTGTCCGTCCGAAACCAAATTATCGGAAGCAACCATCGTTCCGTTGACATAGGCGGCTACAATTTTTGTCTCTTCGTAGGGCCTCGAATCTTCCTTTTCCTCACATGCGGTAAAAACGAATCCGATCACCGCCATACAAGCTAAATATTTCAGCCACTGTACGTTTCTTGTTATTTTCATTTTATTCCGATTTAATTATTTTATTATTTTTGTTTATCACTTTCCTGAATTGCTTTTCGAAGATTTTCAGTAAAAAACATCCAATCGACATAGCATAAATCAAATATCATCAACCCGGACGAATGAGCGATAGCGGCGTCAAAAACCGGAGTTTGCTCTTCATTCTTCAAGTCAGGCAAACTCACGGAAGCGTACAACGGTAATTCTCCGTTCGTCAGGATATTTCCCAATGTGATGTATTTATTGATTTCTTCCGCTGTTTTATAATAGACTCCGATCATCAGGAAATCAATGTTTTCAATATAACTTGTTTGATAATATTTATCCGTATATAAACGGTTTTCGGGAAATTTGAGCCGTTCGTCGTAACGGAAATTTTTGCTTGACCAATTCACTCCATTTTGCCAGTATACTTCAAACCATGAACCTACATAAGCGGCCAGTTTCAGATTGGGATTTTTTCTTTTTTTATATTTATCCACCAATGTACGCACACGATCCGTGAACTGCCTGATAACGGACGCCCGAAAAGTAATCCATTCGATAAAGTATTTTCCTTCAATTATTTTGCCTTTTTCATCTATCAAAAAAGCGTCTGCCGGAAATTGTTCCAATATTTTATCTTCTTTCTTAAGATATTCCGCAAATTGTTGCCTGGAAACTTCACTGAAATCGGCATAGAGATTATCGTAACGGCATCTGTCCATTACAATTCCGTCAATAGCATAATTCTTCAGGACTTCTTCGACCCGCAATAACTGGAAATGCTGCACTTCCGCATTTGCAGGATTAACAAATCCCAGAATAATCTTTTTACCGGCCCGCGCTTCCTGTCCGGCCGTGCTTTCCGAAATTTTCAGCAATTGGCCTTTATCTTCCGGGCGTTGAACGATTTCTTCCCAACCGGGATGATTTTTCAAAACGGCATAATCGCCGGTAGTTACATTCCCTTCGGTAAAAAAATTGAAACTCGCATAGACTTTCAGTTGATGTTTATGCGCTATTTTCACAAACGATTCCAATAAATCCATTTCCGAAGGTTCGACTTTCTTTTTGGGATTGGTTGTGGAAGTGAAATACGGCGAATGGGAAAGTTCGTTTTTCTTATAGGAGACATACCCTTCCGGTCCTTTCACGTCCAACCCGAAAGCTGTTACGCCGGCTGTTTTGGACTTCAAAACCATCGCTTCGATCGCTTCTTCGCTTGTAAGATGAAGCGCGTTGGGAAATTGTTCAATCCACATTATAATTTCAGGTTTCGTACGATCGACGTTTTTCCGGTAGATGATGAAAGATGTTTCGGAACGTTTTTTCGTTCCATCCATTACCTTTACATTCAAATAATTAACGCCTTTTTTAAGAGGGATAAGCAACGAAAACGTTCCATCGATTGCACAAGCATCCATCCGGATCATTTTTCCGTTTTCTTCAGCAATGACTTTATATCCGCTTTCCGGATTAAAATGCAGAATCGAACCGGAAATAACAGCTTCTTTTTCCAGCGAGGTGAACGACGGCGCCTGATTGAAACGGATATCGAACGAACCGGATTGCTTTGTAACGGCAAGAACTTCTTTCAATGTCCGTATTTCATCGTCGACACGTAATTTGATTATATCGCCTTCCATGAAGTTTTCCTGAAAAAATTTACAATTATCTTCCCCTGAAGCGAGCAAAATAAAGCCTTGTGCAGGAATAGTCGCATCGACTTTTTGTGAAGACACTATTTTCATCACTTTCATGTTATCGTCCACCAGTACGATCACTTGATTTTTGTTGACAGGAACGGATTTTGCTTCATCGGATGACACAAGGATCATGCCATTATCCGGACTTATTTCCCGCTCCGGCCCACGCACCGATAATGTAACATCCCGACTAGCGGCTTCTATTGAGACTTTTTGTCCGTAAACCAATGAAAAACTTCCCAGCAACCAGGCAAAGAAGTAAAATCCTATTCGTAAGAATGATTTCATTGATCTTGTTTTATTTTAAAATCGACTTCACTACATCCCAATATTTGGGTGTACTTCCGTTTTCATACAATTCGTTATTCAGATGTACCATGTCGAATACCATAATGTTTTTCGTACCTTTCCGTCCGGTTACCAGACAATCGTAAAAAGCAGTTTTTCCTTTTCCTGCGCCGGTTTTTTCGACAGCAACATAATCGTCCACATATAAGCCGGTAGCCATCGGAATCACATTTTTAACAGCTTCCTGCGCCTGAGTAATATAATTATTGACTCCCGAAACCGTTGCCGAATAACATCCGATCATGATGAAATCCAATTCTTCTGCGCAACCGTATTTCTTATAATCGGCTGTCGCCCAAGAATATTTCAAACTGGGATCGTAAGTTTGATCTGCCCAGTTCACGCCTTCATTGTAGTAAGTGGAATACCATGCTCCGACATAGGTAGCAAACTCTTTACCGGATGTTTTTACAACAGCTTTTGCCTCTTTGAAAAAGTTATAAATCACAGAAGCCCGGAATTCCAACCATTTTTTGTAGTAGGCTCCTTCGATTTTCACTCCGCTGCCTGTCCACCGGAATACATCATCCGGCCAATTGGTCATCACTGCACCTGCGTATTTTTCAAAAGCCGCGCGCGTAACATCACTGAATTCCGATTCCAGACTATCGAAACGCCCCCTGTCCAAAACGATTCCCCTGACATCGTATTTCGTCACTATTTCATTGATAATGGATAAGATATAGTCGCGCACACTTTGGTTTAACGGATTCAGAAATGCAGCGGTTTTATTTCCTTTACTTCCGTAATACGTCCACATCGACTCAATTTTTCCGGAACTGCCCGTCCATACATAGCTTTTTGAAATCCAATCCGGATGCAAGGTCGCTAATACCTGGCGCGTGCCGTCGTTAGCTTGTTCCCAAAACGGAGAGTACAGATGACCGCCCGTGAACGTATTGACGGATGCATAAACATTCAATCCGTTTGCTTTAGCGGCAACAACAAATGCGTTCAGATAATCGAAAGTTGCAGTACGGGTAAATCCTTTCCATTCTTTTAGCTGCGAGGCGATTACACTGTTATACAGCACCTCCCCGCTAATAGGGCGCACATCCACTACCAAGTCGGTAAAACCGGCTTCTTTGGCCATTGCCACATATTTGACAATCGAATCCGTATGATTGGACAAACGGGAGAAATTAGCCGTTGCATCCACCCACAAAAAATATTTATTGGTAGATGACGGTTCGGGTAGTTCAGGATCCGGATCGGATCCACAGCGCTGGAACAACAGCGCTATGAATAATCCGAACAAGATATAAAGACATCGTTTCATCTTGAATGTTTTTGTTTTTTAATCGGGATAACCTGGATTATTGGGCCGTAATTGCGGAGCTTTGTTCAATTCTGCCTGCGAAAGCGGAGACAAATAGAATGCATCGTTCCAATAACGGTTTTTATCCCGCACACGCAATTTGCTTGCGAAAGCCGAATAGTCGGGAATATCGTTTATATCTTCTCTCGACCCGGATGTTCCGTAAGCGGGCACCATATCGGCAGTCGCCAAAGCATAACTATCGGTATTCAACGAAAGCCGATCGACACTGGCAAGGACGGGATAACCGTAAGTTGGTTGTTTGTTCTCCAAATCACCGATACGCCATCTTCTCATATCGAAAAAATGAAGGCCTTCGTCGATTAATTCCACTTTCCGTTCACGACGAACAATTTGGCGCATCTTATCCTGATTACCGGCTCTTGAAGGATCGACCGTTCTGAGAGCAGGTTGTCCGGAGCGTGCGCGTACGCGATCAATAGCGGAATAAACCGATTCGTCCAACTCGTTGAGTTCGATTTTTGCTTCTGCGTAAGTCAATAAGATTTCGGCAAAGCGCATAATGACGTAATTGTATGTAGGAGAAGAAGCCGGTTCATCATCGTAATGATTGTATTTTTTCCACAAATAACCGACTCCGCTTTCGGCAAATCCGTATTGGGAAACATTACTGTTACGATCCATATTATTTTTTGTTTCCGTTGTCCCATCCGGAAGAATGTATTTGATTTTGTCGAAATAAATATCAAGAATGAATTTTTGCTTGGAATTTTCATCCATATTCAGACGGGCAATGCAGGTATCGCCATGCGTATAAATGGTATGATGCAAGCGACTATCGCGATTTTCGAAGGGTTTTTTCGGATTGTAGTTCGAATTAGCTTCATCGATGCGTTTACCGTTGGTCATTTCATAAGTATCGACTAACATCTGGGTTGGGAATCGTCCGGATTGACCAACATTCCGGGTATATTCGCCCCACGAAATATAGTGGAATTTTTTGTTAGCATCGGTTTGTTCGCCGCCATACATGATTTCAAAAATATTTTCCCTTTTAGACATTTCAGTAGCCTGTCCGGCTTTGGTAAACAAGGCGGCATAATGAGGCGACAAATCCCGTCCGCTTTCGTCGATAACCGATTTTGCCGCATCGAGGGCAATTTGAAAATAGTTGCCGGCATTATCGTTGATATTCAGACTACCGGCATTCAATGCGATACGGGCTTTCAATCCTAAAGCAAACGAGCGATCTACGCGACCCCAATCGGTAGCGGCAGCGTGTCGCCAAGGGAGATATTTCGCCGCATCGTCCAAATCGGAGAACAATACAGGTAGAATTTCTTCTATTGGTTGACGGGTCGCCATTTTCCAGTCTGCTTCGGTTACGGATTTCGCAAAAAACGGAACTTTTCCGTAAGTATAAATCAAATAATAGTAAAAATAAGCGCGTAGCGTCTTGATTTCAGACAAATATTGCATTGCCTTTTCCGATGTTTGCAATTTATCCATGTAAGGCGCAGCTCCATCGAGGACTGTATTACACCTGGCAATTCCCTGATACAAATCGGCCCAGAATTGTTCCCAAAGGAAAGAAGTAGCCATAGCCGCTCCCGCGCCGATACTGTTATCCACATTCCGCTCAATTCCTAATCCGGTATACATATCGAACAATACGATAGCCGGAATACTCCCGTTGAAATCCATGTAAACTTTTTGATATACGCCATTGGTTCCTTGTTTAATGGCTGCTTCCGAGTTGTAGAAAGTACCGGAAAGATAATCGCTCTTCGGTTCCCGATCGAGATAGTCATCACAAGCTGTCAGGACGAGAGCCGACAATACGATAACGATTCTATATATATTTTTCATAATTTTGATCAACTAAAATTAAAACTTTATATCCAACCCGAAAGTAAAAGTTCTCATGACCGGATAAAATTCTCCGCCCACACTTCCTGCATATTCCACTTCAGGATCGTATCCTTTATAATAATCGCTGACAGTCAGCAAATTTTGTCCGTTAAAGAAAAGGCGGATTTGATCTATCTGCCATTTTTTTGTCAATGCAGCCGGTAATGTATAACCAATTTCAACGGTTTTCAAACGCCCGTAAGCGCCGCTTCGAACCCATTTGTCGGATTTTTGGAAATTATCGCCTGCGTTCGCTTCAGGAAGAAGAATAGGATAAGCGGCATTGCGGTTATCTATGCTCCAACTGTCCAATTGGTGGGAAAACATGGATGAACCGTTTGTAAATGGGACTAATCCGATTCCGGACATGAAAGCTGCACGTTGCCCGACGCCTTGAATAAATACGAGAGCATCTATACCTTTCCAATCAGCATTGAGTTTCACACCAAAATTATAGTGAGGGAATGGATCGCCTAAATATATCATATCATCCTGATCAATGATATTATCTTCCTCCGGATTTCGATTAACGTATTTCACATAACCTATTTTAGGTATTTTAGTTGCAAAATACGCTCCATCCAATGCTTCTTCCATGGTCTGGAAGTATCCGTCGGTCTGATAACCCCATTGTCCCCGAAAGGGATATCCTTCCACAATCGTTTTATCCTGATAAGTTCGGCCTTTCAGGTCGAGTACTTCATTCTTTACATCATCCAACAGCAGGGAGATTCCGTAATTAACGGCGCCGGCTCTGCCTTTATAATTAACGGCAACCTCCCAACCCGTATTCCGCATCCGGGCGGCATTACTGTATGCTGCGTTCAAGCCTTGAAAATAGGGAGGAGGGAAAGTCATCAACATGTCGTTCACATCCTTGATATAGAAATCGCCGGTAAATGAAAGCCGGTTTTGCCATAGTCCCAAATCCAAACCGAAGTTTAATTGCGAGGATTTTTCCCAGGTAATATCCGGGTTGGACATATTAACAACAGCAACGCCCGAATTCAAGGTTTTATCGAACCAATAACTATAACCCGGCGAAACAGTCGCCCACGATGGATAATTGGAATTCAAATTCTGGTTTCCCAACAAACCGTAGGAAGCCCTGATTTTTGCATGGGTTAAAATCTCAATTTCTTTCATGAAATTTTCCTCGCTGATAACCCATCCTGCCGACATCGAAGGGAATAAACTCCATCGCAAATTCGAGGCAAAACGGGAAGATGCATCCCAACGACCATTTACTTCCAACAAATATTTATTCGCATAAACATAATTCAAACGTGCATAGAACGACGCCATTGCCCAATCGGTAGCGCCGCCGGTGGCCGAAGCTTGTCCTGTTCCATTGGATAAATATTCATAACCTGGGAAATCGAAACCGCCTTTACCGATATTCATATTGGTATAAGTATTATCTTCGGCCTGAAAACCGCCTAAGGCCTGAATAGCATGTTCATTGACATTGAACCGGTAATTTGCTTGTAACCGATAATAATTGCGAATGTTTTCGTTCCAAGTTTCGGTAAGCCCTTCCGACGTTAATGGAGCCTGACCCAGGTAAACGCCCCGGTCATAATAATCCCATTTACGAATAAAACTTGTTCCGCGATTGGTATCTATACGTCGACTGTATTGAGCGATCAAATCCAGGTTATTGACAGGATTCGCCGTAACAGTCGCATTCAAAGTTATATCCGGTCTTTTCCTGACAGTCGTACCTCCTACCTTGGCCGCAGCAATCGGATTATCGGCATTTTTCCCTGAACCCCAGGTACCGTCGGCATTGATTCCCGGAAGAACGCCCGGCATATACAAAGACTTATTGATAATGGCTTTCGACGAGCTGACCGATGGTACGGTTTGTTGTCCCTGCACAACATTTGCATCCAACGAAAATTTCAACCATTTTTTAATTTGAGCATCCATATTCAAGCGAAGACTGAAACGGGAATAATTGTTATTTTCAATCAAACCGTCCTGATAAACATAATTACCGACACCCAAAAACGAAAGGTTTTCATTTCCACCGCTCAGATTGATCGTATGATTCGTTAAAACGGCATAATCTTTTAGAATTTCCTCTTTCCAGTCAGTCTCGAAACGATTCCAATTGTCTGCCCGATAATTACGGTATTCTTCAATCAATGCCGGATCATAGGGTTGATTCGTTTCCAGATTATTATACGCCAAATTGGTTTGTTCCATAAATTGAACGGTCGAAACCGGTTCCGGCAAGTTAGTAGCCGATTGGGCAGTCACCGTTCCTTTATAGTTCACTTTTACAGGGCCTTTTTTACCACGTTTAGTCGTGATGAGAATCACTCCATTGGCGGCACGCGAACCATAAATAGACGCCGATGCGGCATCTTTCAATGTGGTAACAGACTCAACGGTATTCGGATCCACTTGATCGATAGACATTTCTACTCCATCCACCAATATAAAAGGAGATGTTCCGGCATAGATTGATCCGGTACCTCTCACCTGGATAACGCCTCCGTCGACTCCGGGTTCACCGGATCGTTGTTGAATAGTTACGCCCGGCATTGATCCTTGCAAGGCATTGGATAAATTAACTGCAACACGTTTTCCGATATCATTACCGGATACGACGGATACAGCTCCCGTCAGATTTGCTTTCTTTTGGGTAGCATATCCGACGACCACCGCTTCGTTCAAGGCAATAACATCTTCTTGCATAAAAACATCCATATCAGTCCGATCGCCGACCACAATCTCTTGAGATGAATATCCCAGATAAGTAATTTTCAATATCGAATTAACAGTAGGGACAACGATAGAAAATTTTCCATCAATATCCGTTATTGTACTGCCGGAAGTCCCTTTCACAAGGACATTTGCGCCAATAATCGCTTCTCCTGTCTCAGCATCCTTCACCGTCCCTGTTATCGGACTATTTTGTGCATTCACCCGGAGAACAGAAATACACAACAGGATTAAAAAAAGGGTTTTTCTCATAAAACAACCATTTGTTTGAACATAATTTGTGATTTATTTATTAATCTCCAATGTTTTCCATACCTGGTATAAGCCTCTGGGTACGTGAAAACAGCCTTTCCATTTTCCACCTTTCAGGGTTACGAGAGGTTCTCCCTGACGATTCAGGTAACCAAACCATTCGGGATATTCCCGGTCTTTGAAATGATTCCATGTATAATCGTGAATCGTTAAAAACCATTGTTTGAAAGTTTCCTGTCCGGTCAATCGATATCCTTTGGCCAGGGCGATCAGCGTTTCAACGTGTACCCACCAAAGTTTTTGATCCCATTCCAATTGTTGCGGAGGATAATTTTTAATATCTTTGAAATAAAAAATTCCGCCATATTTTTCGTCCCAGCCGTAGTTGACAGCATTGAGCATGATTTCCGATGCTTTTTGAATCAATGCCGCATCGTTCAGGCGAACGCCTACATCCATTAAAAACCATGTCGCTTCGATGGTATGCCCCGGATTTATCTGACGGCCTTCAAAGCAATCGCAAAAATTGCCGTCCGATAACACATTTTCAAGTATTAACCCCGAATCTTTCTGATAAAACACATTCAAAATCTCACTGATGAGCGGCTTCAGCAATTTCCCGGCAGTTCCTTCTTCCAACACATCTTCTAAAATCAGAGACAGGTTACTCAAAATCATCGGAAGAGCAAAACTTTTCAAAGGACGGGTTCCGGGATAGAGTTTGTTGTAAATTCCTTTCGGATGATTTTGTTTACGGATGATATTAAAATAGGTATCGACCGCTATTTGTTTGTGTTCGGGATTTCCGGTCGCCTTACACAATTCTCCGAAAGCCATTGCTGCAAAACAGTCGGAAAAAATATTATAAGGTTGGACAATCGGTTTTCCTTCGCGCGTAAGCGAGAAATACCAATTTCCAGCGGCATCCCGTCCGTATTTTTTCATAAATTCGGCTCCTTGTAAAGCCATATCCAGCCAGGTTTGTTTTTTTTCCACTTGGTTGTAAAGCAGCGAAAACACATAGACTTCACGCCCCTGTAACCACATAAATTTATCGGTATCGAATACTTTTCCCGTTCGGTCGAGGCAGGTAAAATATCCTCCATATTTCTCATCGATAGAATTTTGCTCCCAAAAAGGAATCACACTATCCAAAAGTTCATCGCGATAGATCGCAGCATATTGCTTCAATTCTCTCATATAT
Organism: Dysgonamonadaceae bacterium; assembly: GCA_031267385.1. Classification (GTDB taxonomy): domain Bacteria; phylum Bacteroidota; class Bacteroidia; order Bacteroidales; family Azobacteroidaceae; genus BNXB01. The sequence goes on from JAIRZF010000095.1 coordinate 10,872, forward strand.
TATTCTTTATAATTTCCTTGATGCGTTATTTCTTTTTCAAAAGGTTTCAGATATCCATCCAAAAGGACAGCCAATTCTTTTCGTTGCATGGGCGAAGACGATTGAAACTTCGCGTTATCCAAATTTTCAATAAATGGGGATAATATTTCAGCAAATTTCTTTGTTGTAAGCGATAATGGATTATTTATTATCGGAAATTTCTTGTCAAAAGCATGTAATCCTTCCGTAAATTCGGCAATCGAAATGACCGAATCGGGATAAAACCAGGTACGATTCGCCCACTGATAGGCTTCACCTTCGGTACGAATAATTCCCGTTGCCGTGACTCGTTGCACCGCTTTGAAACAGCTATCCTGAGGATTGACGTCGAACAGCGGCATGATGTAGGCTCCCGTATCCAATAAGGTTTCCTGTACCAGACGAACAGGAACATTCCTCGGTTGCGCCTTATTTTTAACGGACAGAGCCGCCAGAACGCCGGCCGCCTGACCTGTAAGCAGGACACAGGGTTGCAAGCGTGTAGATCCATTCGCCAGATTGGTTACTGATATGGCTTTATCCGCCACAATCAAACCGTCCGTCGATTCGGGAATGAGAGCGCCCAAAGGAATATTAAATGACGGTACCGGCAAAAAATATAAATCGGGAGCTGCGGGATTACACTTGTGATGATGATCGACCGGATAATCGCCGACCGAAATTCCGGTACGATACAAAGGATCCGGTTGTTCGTAGGGTTTTTCTATATGATTGTAATTTAGAGTAACAATTCCTTTCAACCTTCTTCCCTCGCGGTGATACGGAACCAATGCCAGGCCGTCGCCGGAAGGGAATTCATCGTCTGCCGGACCATAGCGTTTGAAACCCAAAACCTGTTGAATGTAATACACAAAGCAACGTGTTTTGTTTTTGGCCTTTTTCAATTCTTCATTGCGGATATTCCGGTCTGATTCCACTATGTTCAGATAGATATCATTCCCTTTTTTCGGCCAGTTAATCATGAACTTATCATGTGGAAGCCGTCCGTAGTCCAGCATTTTTTCGCAATTGATAGCGCTACCGTCCACAGTTAAATCGCAACAACCTTCAAAATCTTTCGGGTCATAGCCTTCGGGTTGGGGAATGGTTTTGTCGGCTCCCTCGCCGTAATCTTTCAAAATGGCTACCCAAGTCAGATCCTGTACGATATCATTGGCCTTTTCCAATGCAATCGCTTCTCCGGTTTCCGCTTTGGCATCCATTCCCAACCGGTAAGCAATCCCGGCCATTTTCAGTCCGTCGCCTAAATCCGTTGCATCAATTACGATTTTAGCATTGACAATCAATTTCTCCTTTTTATCATTTTCAAAAGTAGCCCCAATTACCAGATTTCCGCTCTTTTGTATGGAAACCGGATAATAACCATAAATAATTTGCAGATTTTTTTCTGCGGCAGCCATCCTTTTAAAAATACTATCGCCGACATGCGGTTCAAACTGTGTGTTGCTTACCCAACCTGTAAACAAAGCCTCGGCGCCGCCGTAATAATCGCGCAAATGTTGACGAAATTCATTCCAGATCCCCGAATGTAAATTGTGATTGCCATCGGTTGCACTCACTCCTGCCGCTGTTATCATCCCGCCCAGCCACGGCGTTTCTTCCACAATCAATGTCGAAATTCCCAATCGCGCCGATTGAATACCGGCTGAGATTCCGCCGGTAGTTCCGCCGATCACCAACACATCGACCTGTTTTATTTCTTCTTTCTTTGTACAGGAATGAAATGAGAAAATAAACAATACTATTATAATTTCTATTAATCGTTTTTTCATATGTACATAATTTGTTTTTTTATTTGTCATATGGAACCCGTGCTAATGTCATCGGTTTATCATACGGGTTTCATAAATATTCTTTTACGTTCTCCAAAACCATTTTATTTTCGTAAAAAACATTGCCAATAAAGCTACTAATCCTGTGATGATAACACCTCTCAAAAATCCCAACCAAGGATTATGCGTTAAATAATCCAATAGCGGATAAACCCGTGTGATTTTTAATAAAGGAATCACTAACATGGACGAACCGACGTAGGCAATCATCGGATTTTGTCCCGACAGGGAAAGAAATGCCGTACTTTTCCGGCATTTGAAGTAATCACATACAATGGAAAAAAACATTAATCCAAAAAATGCTAATCCCGATGTTACGAAATAATAACTGTAAGTGGAATGATCTTTCCGGATCCCGCCTTCAAAAGCCTCAAAAAATAAACCTAACAATAATAAATAGAATCCGGCTGTAAAAAGATTCTTCCAAAACCGGATTGTAATGGTTTGAATTCGAAACATATACCAACCGAAAACCAGTAAAATGGTCGTAACACAAAGATTCAGCGCCAATCGCCGGGTATAAAGGCCATACAAATTGAATACGATCAAGGTCAAACAAAGAAACAACAGGATCAGAGCTGTCTTTTTCTCCCCGGTAATCTTAAACTCCTCTGTTTGCTTACGCGACTTTATCCATTCCGATAAATATTCACCCGCAACTGTTCCTGGAATAATAATGAATAAATATTTCAGGTACACAAAACGATATAGCCATGGAACAGGCGAATAGTTGTACAAAACGACATTCCACGATTCGGAATTGGTTGTTCCGCCTAACATAACGGCCATAATAAAAGGGAGTATTCCTATTCTGAAAAGCCTGTTTTTCCACGTCAAAGCATAAACCAATGTTCCGAAAACAGCCATGTCGGCCAATACCAAAATAATAATATTACTATATCCCAAATCGAATGTGCGGCCGTCAGCATATCGTACCGTCAGCAGCATCCATACGGCTATTCCGTACGCCATTGCCTGTACCGTAAATCTGATCCATGCGGAAACTTTCCACGGTAAACGCATAAACATCGGGAACAATAATGCAAAAGCCGCTAAAGTTGTAAACCAAGTCCGGTGATCCTGAGGATTCCCAACAACCCAAGGATAAAAATGTTGTATGAATATTGCAAAAAAAGCCAATTTCAATCCACGAAACAAACCTTGTAATGATACTTTCCATTCCGGTTCACCTTTTTCCAATTTTCGTCCGACCGAAAAAGGGAATGCAGCGCCCATAGCAAATATAAAGAACGGAAAGACCAGATCCACCCAGGTTATCCCATAGATTTCCGGATTAAACGTATGATCAGGTGGTGGCGTTTGTCCATGATACATCCAACCGGGCAATATTCCGAAAGCAATTGCACCCGATAAAACCATTGTCAGAATGGCATATCCCCGGAATGTATCCAGAGAAGCGGCTCTCAGGTCTGTTTCATGGAGGGTAGTTTTCACGGACATAATAATTTAATTTCATAACAACGCCGCAAATATAAATAATATTTCTTTAACAAGCCTATATTTTTTAAAAATATTTAATAAATAAGCCGATTAAAGCAGTTGTTATGCATCAATCAAATCATCAAAGGGAAATATCCGTTATTTAAAATCAGGTTATGCGACCTCATCAGCTCTTTTTCAACAAAGTTAGTTCGCTTTAAGACCGAAGTAACGCTTGGAGTATGAACAAATTAAATGGCGACTTAAATTGGGGGATATCGGAAATGCGAGAAGCGACTTTGTATTCGGTCATTTCAAATTTTTACAAACCGTCGCAATAGTTACAATTCCAAGGCCAAACAATCCGACGACAAAATAAGCCGCCTGCATGCTGATATTATCTGAAATCACACCTACTAACAACGGCGCAATCAAAGGGCCGATAAAGCTGATCCCCGACATAATCGTTAAAGCCTGCCCTACCGGGGTTTTCGCTTTATCCCCGACAATACTGTAGATTGTGGGTACCATGCAGGAGATGCCTAATCCGATCAACATGAATCCAATTGAATTAATCACCACTTTAATTCCTACATGATCCGCAATGTTAATGAAAAGAGATGAAATAATAAATCCGACAAAAATACAACTTCCTGCAATCTGAAGCACTGTTTGCTTATTCCACTTCCGGTATGCCAGGTTGGTCAGCATACGGCCGGTAAACATCATCACCATGAAAACAAGAAAACCAACCTGCATGGACTTAGGAGCGCTGATTACAGATTGGAAATAAACATCACTCCATTCAAACATCGTGTTTTCTACAACCAAAGCCAACAACCACACTATTCCCAACTGAATCAGAAGCATTTCCGTGGATAAAAAACTTTTTCTTTTCGGAATACTCTCCATCACTGTTTTTTCTTTTTCAGCCTCAGACTTCACAACCGGATTCAATAAATATTTGTAGCTGAACAAAACAATAGATATTGCGATCACCGTAATAATGGAAAAATGATAAACCGGAATCACATTCATATTGATCATCGCAAAACCTATCAACGCTCCGATACAAGCTGCTAAACTCCAGGTTGCATGGAAAGTGGCAATAATTGGTTTTCCATAGATCCGTTCCACTTCGATGGCCTGAGTGTTCAGCGAGATGTCCGTCATATTCCAGAATGTACCGAACAGGAACAATACTGCCGTCAGGAAATAGACCCCGGGTACCAATCCCACGGCAAAAAGGGACAATATATATCCCATAATACTGATCAGGACTGTTTTCTTGCTGCCTATACGGGGAAAAAGAAATCCGACAACCGGTATTGCAACAAATTTTCCGATAGGAATCATAAACATAAGGAATCCAAAAGAGGTCCAGTTATCCAATCCGAAAATTTCCTTGATGTCAGGCAACCGGCTGGCCCAACTGGCAAAACAAATCCCTTGTGCCAGAAAAATTAATAACACTGCGATACGGATAATCTTTTTTGAATGAGCGGGTTGTAAATGTTGATCCATAATAATGCAAAAAATATTGATAAAATACAGGTTGTACGATACAGTAGTCAAGAGTCCTTTATTCGCAGTTTCTTTAACTGACACTACTCTCCCGTAAATCCCATTAATAACTTTTCTAACAAAGCGTTCTTTTCCTGTTCTACTTTCAACATACGTTCGTAAAGTTCAACGACTTTATCTATCGGATTGAATGTCGGTTTATTATCACCAATCAAAGATGAATCATTGAAAGTATTCGCCACAACATTGATAGCAGCATTATCTGTGAAATTTTTAATGGAATCAACCGGAACATTTAATATGTTGCGACTTTTGTCAAGATTTCAGCACCAATGTCCTCCTTTTGCTCCAATTTTGACATGGATTGCTGGCTTATATTAAGCTCCGCAGCGATCGTTTCTTGTTTTATCCCCAACATTTCACGAAGACGCTTAATGTTCTGCCCATGATGAATTGTTCCCGAAAATCTTGTTTCCATATTCATAAAATCAGATATGACAGTTTTTATTCTTTGTTGGGCAAATGTATGAAAAATTATTGATAAAACACAAGTTGCACGATACAATCATCAAATTGTATAACACACCGCATAAAATAAACAGATAAATCAAAATGTTATTGTACGATACAATCGTCAAATTGTATCATACACCTATCCTGTTGTAAAATACAACTTTGGAGTTGTATTTTACAACCAAAAAAATTTCGCGAAAGTATTCCTTTTTTATTTCCTTTGCAAAATGAAAAACAAAATCTTTTGTAAAAAGAATGTTTTCATAAAAAATATATTGTATTATTAATCATTTAATTTATTTTTGTCATGAAAAGATTAAGTTTTGAGCAAATGGAAAATTTGCAAGGAGGTAAAAGTTGTGGAAGCACGGCCAACAAGGCTATTGCAATTATGGGAGGGGCAGCAACATTGGGTTCCTTTATAACTATTGGAGGGATCGCACTTGGTGCGATTGCATTTGGACCATCTGCTGTATTTTTGGCAGGAGTCGGTATTTATTGTGCTTTTCAAAATTAATGAATATCGTATTTTTTCCTGGCGTTATCATCATGTTGTAACGCTTTCTTCATAAGAATGGAAAAGTTCTGTGAGAATAGTCCTTATTAACCGTGTCAACTACAGATAAAATCTGCATGCCATATTTTGTAAAAGTATTCTTGGTGTTGCCTTGTGGAGAGAAATCTATGTTATGAAAATTGTTTGCAGTATAAACTAAAACATACGGTTAGTAAAGGGTTATTCTTAGTGATGACATCAGGCACATTATAACGATAATCATAAAGGAAATCGCACATAATAGTTTATTTTATAAAATATCAAGTTTTATGAACAAATTAACAATAACACGCAAGAAAAACCTGATTCAATTTGACAGGTTAAGAATTGTTTTAGATAATAAAACAATATACAGAATAAAAGCGGGCGAAAGCAAAGAATTTGAAGTGTCTGAAGGAAGTCACATCCTAAAGATTACAGATTCTTGCAATATTGTTGAAAGTAAACACAATTTGAATGTAGTCAATGGAAGAGATGTAAATGAAATTGAAATATCATATCCAACGCCCAACGGATTCTTTTATGCTATTTTTTTCCTGTGTATAATATCTATTCTTGGATTGTTGTTCAATTTGATAGGAATAAAAATTTACACACTCGTTTTAGCTACGATTGTAATTAGTTTTTTCGGTTCCCAATTTTATTTTTTACTAGTAAAAAGAAAAAATTATTTTATCATCGACGAATTGTAATTACGTAAATTTCCATTATACATAAAATGAATTGGCTACTATCCATCAGAAAAACAATATACTTTGAAGGATTAACACTCGTTACAATTATTTTTGCACTTGCTTCGAAATATTTATTAACAACCGATGAATTATATTATGCCTCTTATGCGGAACAATTTACGACAGAGCAAGTTAAAAGCTTAATAGCATATTCAAACTCGTCTGGATGGCAATATCTTGAATATTTAGTTATCCCCCTTATTATCATTATAAGAGCGTTATACACTTCATTCTGCTTACAGATAGGAAATCTTGTACAGGAATATCATTGGAAATACAAACGGCTTTACAATATTTCACTTAAAGCTGACGTAATTTATCTTTTCAGCATGATTTGTAATTTCTATTTTTACGCGTTTTTTCAACCTCCAACAACGATTCAGGATTTGAACGTCAATTTCTTATCCTATCTGAAAGTTAAGGGAATAGGCAATATACCAAATTGGCTTGTACCGACTTTTAATTCGATTAATTTATTTGAACTTTCGTATGTTGTCCTTCTAATTTTACTGATAAAAACTAGTTTTCAGCTTTCTTATCCAAAATCCGCCATATTTATACTATTAACTTATGTAGTAGGAAATTATCTTTACGTTGTTGCTCTTACTTTCATTTATCTAAATTTCACTCAATAATGAGACCAAAGAAAATTATTGTTCTGTCGACAATTTTAATCGTCCTTTGTTCATCGGCATTTTTGCTTCACAATATAGTCCAAAAAAATCAAAAAACAAAAGATGTTTATCGTTCCATTCCCGAATTTCAACTTTCTGATTTAAAAGGAAATAATTTTACAAATGATTCATTGCAAGTAGATAAATCCACTTTGTTTTTGTTTTTTGACCCCGATTGCGAGAGTTGCGAAGAAGAATTTGAGCAAATAAAAATCAACCGAGATTTTTTACTTGACTACAATATGATTTTTGTTTCCACTTTGCCCGAAAGCGTAATCTTGAATTTTTTGAAAAGAATCGATTTTCAACCTAATGAGAACATGTTTTTTCTCTGCGATAAAAAAGCGGAATTATCAGGTAAAATGAATGTTCGAGGTATACCGTCAGCTTTGATTTACAATAAAAACGGGAAACTGATTAAAAATTACACTGGACTAGTAAAAATCGAAACCTTAATCAAATATTTATCTGAATAAAAATGTCAGATTATTTCAACAAATACAAGAAATTATTTGTCAAGCAACATGGCGAATTCGCCTGCGGTTTGGCATGCCTCTCTATGATAATCCGGTATTACGGAGGAAATATCCGGCAAGAAAAGATCAGAAGCATCAGCGGAACATCCCTGTCAGGAACAACATTATTAGGATTATACCAAGCTGCCGAAAAACTGCATTTGAAAGCTGACGCATACGAAGCTCGGTTCAGGAAAAAGTTCCTTGATTCAAATCTTGCAAAAACATTATTCGCCCGAATCCGGCGAGATTCTTTTAGACAACAAATCTATCATGGAATATTCTACTCCTCTGTGGAGAGAATACATCGGAGTCGTCAGTCAACATACCAAAATATTCAACGGGAATGTTTTAGAAAATATCTGTCTGGGGAATTATATGGAAGAAGCGGAGTCGATCATGCAATTCTGCAAGGAATATGGTTTCGATACATTCTTTGAAACATTTCCTCAAGGATTCAACACCCTACTGGGCGAAGACGGCATTAAAATTTCCGGAGGCCAGCAACAATTGATTGCACTGTCCAGAGCATTGTATCGCAAACCGGCGATTCTCCTCCTGGACGAACCGACCTCGGCCATGGATGCCAAAACCGAACAATTTGTAATCGACTTGTTGAAAAAACACAAAGAACAATTTGCAACCTTACTGGTTACCCACCGGACGCATTGGGCTGATATTTCCGACCGGGTATATCAACTGGAAAAAGGAACAATATATATCCCATAATACTGATCAATACCGTTTTCTTACTTATCTACCCGGGGAAAAAGAAATCCGACAACCGGTATTGCAACAAATTTTCCGATAGGGATCATAAACATAAGATAATACTGCAACACTGACAATATCCTTTGAATGAGCTTGTTGTGAATCTAACAAAGCGTTCTTTTCCTGTTCTGCTTTCAACATACGTTCGTAAAGTTCATTTTTTGTTTTTCGTTGAGGCAAATATATGAAAAATTATTGATAAAACACAAGTTACACGATACAATCATCATTTTCATTTTCTTTGCGACATGAAAAACAAAATCTTTTGTCAAAAGAATGTTTTTTATAAAAAATATATTGTATTATTAATCATTTAATTTATTTTTGTCATGAAAAGATTAAGTTTTGAACATATGTAATATTAATAAAATGAAACAATTATTTTATCGAATTCCGTTGTCCTTAAATACACCTCCTATAACAATAATATTATTGCTATGGCTATTTCCAAAAACAATTACAAATTTTGTAATTTATTTTATGTTTTATGCATTATTTGAACTTCTTATGGGTGGTTTTATCGAAAAAATGACTACTAAAAATCATTCACATATAC
>JAIRZF010000130.1 GCA_031267385.1 Dysgonamonadaceae bacterium
AAGAACGCGGATATGAGGAGAAGAAGCGTGCTCTGAGGTTGATGAAAATTGGTGATGATCCCGTCAATGATCCTGAATTTATATCCGGGAGCAATCATGATCTGAGTATGGGTTGTCAAGGATGACAACCCATTTTCATTTAAATAATGTAGTAAATTAAGTATTGATTTCTCTACAGAAATGCGATTATTTTCCTCATTATAAGGCATCCATTGACTTATAGTAACATTTTCCGGCACGGTGTTTTTATTTTTTTCGAATAAACCTCCCAGATAATACACACTTTCCAAAGTCCGCACCGAAGTTGTACCTACCGCAATAATTTTCCCTCGTTTATTCAACAGATGTTCCAATGTCTGCTTTGTAACGGTAAAACATTCCGAGTGCATATCGTGGCTTCCTATCGTTTCGGATTTCACGGGCTTGAATGTTCCGGCCCCTACATGAAGGGTCAATTCCTCAAATTCCACATTTTTCCGGCGCAATGAATCAAAGACGGCATCAGTAAAATGTAATCCGGCAGTCGGAGCCGCAACAGATCCTTTAATCTTCGAATAGACAGTTTGATAAGTCTGCTTGTCCTTTTCTTCAGCCTTCCGGTTCAAATAAGGAGGGATCGGCAATTCTCCGCATATGTCCAATATTTCAGCAAAACTAACCTCCGGATTGTTCCACGAAAACTTCACCAGATGTGTTTCCCCGTACGATTCGATTTTCTCCGCAACCAACTCAAACTCCCCACCGGACGCAGTACTTTGTGTGCCGACCTTTTTTATCAATTGTCCTTCTTTCCACCGTTTGGCATTTCCCAGAAGGCACAACCACGAACAGGAGTCTTTTTGAGAAAAATTAAGGGCATAATCTACCGGATCTCCGGGTTCCAGACAAAAAATTTCAATTTGAGCGCCCGTCTCCTTTTGAAAAATCATCCTTGCCTGAATAACCCGTGTATTATTAAAAATAAGTAAAGAATTGGACGGTATCCGGTCTGCCAAATTAAAGAACAAGTCTTCCTCGATATCTCCATTTCTGTATATCAACAACTTAGAACGATCCCTTTGAGCAAGTGGAAATTTAGCGATCCGTTCGTCCGGAAGATCATAATTGTATTCTTCGATTCGTATATCCTGAGTTTTGTTCATAACCAAAAATTGTGTAAAGCAAAATTTCTGCAAATTTACGCAAATTATAAGAATTATTTCGTACCTTTGTCGCTTAACGTAAACCAAAATCAACTCTAACCGTTACCGTTATGTGGAAAAAAATTTTCTATTTTACTAAAAATGAAAGATCCGGTCTTATCTTTTTAATCATTCTGATTGCAGGAATCTTTGCAGGGAAAGCATTTCTGGTCAAACCTCAAAATCAATTGCCCGAAAATGAGATAACGAAATCGGACACGGTAGTCGACAATTTTCAATATAAAACAACGGGCGACAAAGAAAATAAAACCAAATTTTATAACGATCAAAAGAACCCGAAGATTGAGAATTATAAAAAGGAACCCGAAAAACGGACGTACTTTCAGAATCGATCCGAAAACTCATCCAAAACAAACGATAGTACCCGGAACTTCAACAAAATCAACAAACTGGAACCGGGAAGTAAAATCGACCTCAATACCGCAGATACGACTCTCATGATGCGTGTTCCGGGAATAGGACAATCTTATGCGACAAGGATACTGAAATACCGGAAAATGCTGGGAGGATTCTATTCTGTGGAACAACTTAAAGAAGTTTATGGCATGTATGAAGAACTTTATGAAAAAATTATTTCATACTTTGAAATATCTTCGGAAAACATACTCCGGATCTCCATCAATAAAACATCATTAGATCAATTAAGAGCACATCCTTATATAGATTTCTACCAGGCCAAAGCGATTGTTGAACTGCGAAAAAAGAACGGAACAATCGATAATTTAGAAACCTTATCCATGTTGGAAGAGTTTCCAGAAGAAAAAATAGAAAAAATCAAGCATTATTTATCATTCGAATAGAGGCTGTCTCGTAAGTTGAAGAGATACGCACTTTACCGATGGCTTACAATTAAAATTCCCGGAGAAAGTCTAAAGCTTCAAAAATCTCGTCTTTACTTGCTATCTGGTTGATTTTGATATCACCGGTGTCTTTCAGTAGTGTGAAGTTAATGCTTCCGGCGTTTTCATTTTTCTTGTCGTGTTGCATTAACCGGTACAAATGATCGTAGATCTTGCAATCGAAAGCGAATAACCCGTAATTTTCCCTGATGAAATGGGTCGTTTTTATTAGTTTTTGTTTATCGAAACCAAGTTTTATAAGCGATAAGTAAAGTTCGCAGACGATTCCCCAGGCAACGGCATATCCGTGCATTACAGGTTGGCCGGTTTCGATACAATAACTTTCTATTGCGTGTCCGATGGTATGTCCCAGGTTCAGAGCTTTGCGGATTCCCTTTTCTTTCGGATCTTCTTCTACTATTTTTTCCTTGATACCTACAGAAGTTATCAACAGAGGCGAAAGTTCGTTATAATTGATTTCATCGAGATTAAATGCCAGGATTTCCTGCCGGTTTTTGTCGGAACTGATCAGGGCGTGCTTCAACATTTCTGCATATCCGGATAGGAAATTTTCAGGACTCAGGGTTTTTAAGAATTCCGTGTCGAGTAAGACGAAATCAGCCGGAGCAAAGACCCCGATCTCATTTTTTAGACCCAGGAAATTGACGCCTGTCTTTCCTCCGACAGCTGCATCTACCATCGAAAGTAATGTTGTAGGGATATTGACAAAACACATTCCTCTTTTGAAAGTGGCGGCTGCAAATCCTCCGAGATCCGTTAATAATCCTCCCCCAAGATTGATTAAAAGGGAATTTCGAGTGGCTTCGTGTTGGGATAAATAAGTCCAGACCTTCTCTAAAGTCTCAATACTTTTATTTTTTTCTCCAGAAGGGATAATGATCCGTCCGGCATTATTGATGAGTCCGGTATCCTGAAGCAGAGGAAAACACTTTTCTTCCGTGTTTTCGTCAACCAAAACGAATAAACGATCGTGTTTGATTGTCCGGAGGCAAAATTCCAGATCTTTCTTTAAACCGTTGTTGAGGATGGGATTAATATTCATTTTTGATAATTTTCAAGGTCAAATGTACGAAATAAATTCACAGGATTTATCAAAAATACAAGTAGAAATTTTGGAGATCAAAAAAAAGTCGTAACTTTGCACCCGTCTTTTCGACAAGCCCAGATGGCGGAATCGGTAGACGCGCTGGTCTCAAACACCAGTGGATTCATTTCCATGCCGGTTCGACCCCGGCTCTGGGTACGAAAAACCTCTGATAGTCAGATGATTATCAGAGGTTTTTGCATTAATAAGGCGTATTAAATGTGTACTGATTGACAAAAATAAAGAAAAGCGTACTTTGAAGATTTTTGAATACTCTTTTTAATCATTTTTAAGGTAAACACGTGCATCTCTCGCTTTTTCTTAACTTTGTATCCAAATCTAATTTGTATATATGAATGTAGGTGATAGAATAGACGGATATGAAATTCTGGATCATATAGGTTCAGGAGGAATGGGTAGTGTATATTTGGTCCAAAAGGAGGCAAATTGTTATGCCCTGAAAACATGTGATGATAAAGATTCAGAGTCTATAAAACGATTCCAAAGAGAAGTTCGTTTAATGAAGACTACAACTAATCCAAATGTAATTGAAGTACTTGACGAAAGTTTAGATGGTGATGATCCTTATTTTGTCATGCCATTATGTGATTCATCGTTGTCTGATGTAGTCAACAATGGATTGAATGAAGATGAAAAATTTGAATATGTCAAACAATTTTGCGAAGGCATCAAGGCATTGCATGACTCAGGGGTAATACATCGGGATATTAAACCGAACAACGCATTGGTATTAAACGGAGAAATCAAGGTGTCTGATTTGGGATTAGGCAAGTTTGTAAACAGAGATTCAAGTACTATAACTCCAACAGAAGCAGCGATGGGTACTCCTTTGTATATGTCACCAGAAGTGTACAGAGATCGAGATGCTAAAAATGCAGATGAAAGAAATGCACTGAGTATATGTCAGAAGGATAGAACTGCTATTATATCTATCGACGATATAATAGCAGCGTACAAGCCTGGAGTAAATGATGCTGAATTTGCAGATAAAGTATATAATTATCTTTTTACTAATCAAGACGATATGGGAACATTAATAAAGGACTTACGGATACTAAAGGACGACAAATTCCAGTTAATATTGAAATGTAAGTCAAAGGATGTGAGCAATTTGATGCATTTATTGCTTACCACTTATAAAAATGACAATAGCTATTGGATTCAGTTTGAAGATGTAGATGTATTAGTGAGTCGAGCCCGAGCGTTAATGCAAAAAACGACAGTGTTACAGGAAAAACAAGATCTTTTAGAATTTGCTATAAATCTTTCTGTGGAATTTAACCGATGGCCTGCAATGCAAACCATTGTAAGTATGTTACATGATTTAACAGAAGAACAACGTAAATCAATTGCCCCATTTTTTATTGCGAACAAAGATAATCTAAACATAATAAAAGACAGTGTCAATAATCCATTGCCTGATTCTGTGAAGGTATTTATACGTTAAAGTAATATTAATCAAATGGTTGAGAAACAATTCATATCACTTCAAAAACTCATTGACCGGTGCGTCCAACACGATTACGACGCACTTAAGGAAGCATTATCCTTGAAAAAAGCTTATCTGAATGCAGAGCAACGTCCGGTCTATATTCGAAAAGAGATTTTCAGGATTACGGAAGAACTTGTAAGCATGAATCAACAAATCCCGGCACTCAAATCTTTTGCCTTCGACTGGAAAACGCCAAACTTTATTTGGGAAACTACATTTATAGAGAATCTTTTGCCGGAAGTCCGTAGGAAATACATCGCTTTTCCCTATACCGATTTTGACGATAAGCGGTATTTTGAAAATTCGGTAACGTATGACGAAACACTACCTTATTTTTCCATTATCATCAAGTTGGTTGTTTGCAGTAAATATTTGGAACAATATCGCCGAAATCAGCAGTATAATAATATATCGTTATTAAGAGATTCAAAATTTTATTTTTTTTACTTTTTCTGCAAGTCTTATAAACGGATGTACTTTCTGTGTTTCAATGAGATCAATAAAATCTTTTTGGAATGGTCGTTTTTTCCAGGACAAAAGTTTGTTATGCAATTCGTCATTATTGCAATATTCTTTTATCTTCATTGCAAGTTTTTGAGGATCAGAATAGTCATTTACATCAATATATGAACTTTTTCCCGGAGAAAACCTTTCAATATTCGGAGCCCCCATATAAACAGGGACTGATCCGGTAAGTAATGGCTCATAGAATTTTTCCGTAACATAATCCTCCCCTAT
>JAIRZF010000231.1 GCA_031267385.1 Dysgonamonadaceae bacterium
CTTAGCCAAGAAAAAAATGCACATTAAGGAGCCTTCACTTTATATGATTTCTCAAACCATAGGAACTATGTTGTTTGAGAAAATACCAGTACACGAATTGTTTAACAAACCAAATAATGTCCCCTCTGATGATAGGCAACTCGACTTATTTCCAGACCTAAAATCTTAACGGGACAATAGTGTTTGACACACTTATTGTTATCTGCAGCAAATGTCTGTAGAAGCAGGTGCGCCACAAAAATCTTTTGACCACTGGCAGAGTAGCGTTGACCACTGGTAAACATCAATAGAAAATCTCGATAAATAATTCTTGGTTTTATCAATCGTATTTGATAAATTACTATCTTTGCAAAAACATCTCAATTATGATAGACGAAATTTTAAAGGCAAGGGCATTTATTCCTCGTCCGTTATACACGGAAAAGATAAAACCGTTTATTGACAAGGAAATTATCAAGGTCATTACGGGACAGCGGCGGGTAGGCAAAAGTTATATCCTTTTCCAACTGATAAAGGATATACGGGAAGCCAACCCTTCGGCAAACATTATCTATATCAGCAAAGAGTTGCAACCCCATCAACATATTACGGATGACGGGATATTCTACCAATATGTAAAAGACTTGCTGAAACCCGATGCGAAAAACTACCTTTTCGTTGACGAAATACAGGAAATCAAGGACTTTGAGAAAACATTAAGAAGTCTGCTGGCGGAAAACTGCTGTGATATTTTTTGCAGCGGAAGCAATGCCAATATGTTATCGGGCGAACTGGCAACCTTCTTGGCGGGACGGTACATTGAATTTAAAGTCCATTCATTGGGATACGAAGAATTTATGCGCTTCTTGTCGTTGGAAAATTCGGTTCAGACGTTAAATAAATATCTTACGATTGGCGGGATGCCATATATGCACGTTATCGGGACGGAAGAATTTGCGGCGTTTGAATACCTGCGCAATGTCTATTCCACCATTTTGCTGAAAGATGTGGTAGCGCGTGAAAATATCCGTAACGTAACATTCCTTGAAAATTTGGTAGAATTTTTGGCAGATAATGTCGGCAACCTTTTTTCAGCCAACAACATTGCCAAGTACCTGAAATCGCAATACTCAACCGTTTCCACACAAGCCGTACTGAATTATCTGAAACCGTTATCCAATGCTTATTTTGTGCATAAGGTACAGCGGTACGATATTTCGGGATTGAAAATATTTGAAGTCGGCGAGAAATACTATTTTGAGGACTTAGGCTTGCGCAATTGCATTCGTGGTTTTGATACCCGAAAGGATATTCACAAGGTAATGGAAAATGCGGTTTACCTGCATTTAGTACAGTTGGGATACAAAGTATATGTGGGACAACAGGCTTCGACTGAAATAGATTTTGTGGCGGAAAAAGACGGGCAAACGGTATATGTTCAGGTTTGCTACATGCTGTACGACGAAAGTACCATTCAGCGCGAATTTGGCAACCTGCTGAAAATAGATGATAATTACCCCAAGTATGTGGTAACGATGGATGAATACAGTGCAGGCAGTTACAGTGGTATCCTGCAACTACATCTGAAAGACTTCCTGATGAAGCGGTTTTTTTAATGATATAAACAACAAATAAGTCAAAGGATATGAAAGATTCGGATTGTCTGTGCCGTCAGAAGTTGAATTTCACCGTGCACCGTGTATTTTCTTTCGTGTTTTTTATGCCACTCAACACATATTACCGTTTCATGTCAGTCATAGTCGAGTGATTTGTATCAAACTTAAAGATTTTATGCTAACTTTGCGGTATAAACTTTTAAATTTATAAATTATGCCTTATTATCATCCACTTAGACAAATCCATGACAAAGAAGAACAGTTGCGTACTATTGATAATCTTTTGATTTTACGCAATCAACTAAACATGCAAATTCCCGGAAAGACGGCAACAGAGACACTTTTGCTTGCGACATGGAATATCCGTGAGTTTGGAGCTAACAGAAGAATTGAAAGTTTTTATTATATTGCTGAAATTATCAGCCATTTTGACCTTATTGCTATTCAGGAAGTATCTGCCAATTTGAAAGGACTGGAAAAAGTTGTTTCAATATTGGGTCATAATTGGGATTATATTGTAACTGACAGTACGGATGGGAGTGCAGGAGGAGGCGAAAGAACCGCTTTTCTGTATGATAAAAACAAAGTTTTTTTCCGGAAGTTAGCCGGAGAAATTGTATTGCCTAAAGAAAAATTGATTAAAGGCGATTTTCAATTTGCTCGCACTCCGTTTTGTGCAGCGTTTCAGGCAGGTTGGTTCAAATTTCATTTGACAACAGTGCATGTTTACTATGGAACCGCTTCTACAAAAGATACCAGAAGACGGGATGAAATAGACGCCATTGCCGGATTTTTGACTAAACGGGCAAAGAAAGAAGATACAAGTTATATTTTATTGGGAGATTTCAATATCGTTGACTGCGAAGATGATACGATGCAGGCTTTGGAGAAAAATGGTTTTGTTGTACCGGACGCTATCAAAGAACATCCTTCCGATTTGGGAGGAACAAAGCATTATGATCAGATTGCGTTTAATTTGAAATTGGATAAAACGATGACAATCTTTTCGGAAAAAGAACAGAAAGCCGGCGCATTTGATTTTACCCGGTCGGTTTATACTCCAAAAGATTTGGAAACCTACAAGAAGTATTTTGATAAGAAAAATACCGAAGGAAAAACAGAAAAAGAAATTGAAAAATATTACTTGTCAAAATGGCGTACATTCCAGATGTCTGACCACCTACCGCTTTGGATAGAACTGAAAATTGACTTTAGCGGACAATATTTGAAACGGATAAAAGAGGAGGAGTAAATTTGTTGTGCTCGTAACAGTTCCGGTGGTTACAGAGATAAATAAAAGGCTGTTCGATGCGGTTCATTTTATGACAATTATTTTTCTTAACAGGACATCAACTTGTACTCAAAAAAATAAGAATTATCTTTGCAGGCTAATATTTATAAAAAAAGACATGAAGAAAAAATTATTCCTGAGTTGCTCTGTCCTGTATCTCGCAACATGTAGTTTTGCCGGAGGATTATTGACCAATACGAATCAGAGTGTTCATTTCCTGCGGAATCCGGCCAGGGGCGCATCCATAGAGATCGATGCGGCATATACGAATCCTGCAGGATTAGCTAAACTCCCATTCGACGGATTTCATTTTGCATTTACAAATCAAAGCGCAGCGCAAACCCGTACTATTACCTCTACATTTGCACCTTTTGCCGGGTTTGGCGGAAATCCAACCAAAGTTTTTAAAGGAGAAGCGACTGCACCCATCATTCCCAGCCTGCAAGCCGCATACAAAAAAGGCAAATGGGTGCTTTCCGGAAACCTGTCCGTCAGCGGTGGCGGAGGAAAAGCGACTTTCAACAACGGATTATCTTCATTTGAATCTACGGTAGCCATTGTCCCTGTCGTGTTACACAACTATTCCGAAGCAATCAACGGGTATTCCACAGACAGCTATATGTCCGGAGCCTCTTTTATATACGGCGCCCAGATGGGTGGAACCTACTCCATTAATGATCTGTTTTCCGCATATGCCGGTTTCCGTTTGAATATTGTCAATAACAGTTATGAAGGTTACATGATCAATGATAAAATCGGATTCAAGGGCAATTTAACTCCTGCCGGACAAGTTATAGCTGTAAATCCGGCTTTCTCTGCATTTGAGCCATTTGTCATGGACAAAAACCTGGATTGTACGCAAGGCGGATGGGGAATCACTCCGATTCTGGGATTTAATTTTTCATATCAGCAGCTGAATGTCGGAATGAAATACGAGTTCAAATCATCTCTGAATGTTGAAAATAAAACAAAAGAAAATACTACCGGCATCGACGATTTCAAGAACGGAGTTAACACTCCTCACGATATCCCGGCTCTTTTCTCAATCGGAGCAAGTTATACATTCATAAATGCGATCACCGTATCCGGAGGATTTCATCATTTTTTCGATTCGGATGCAAAAATGGCAAACAACAAACAGAAATATATCCATGGAGGTACGACCGAATACCTGGCTGGAATTGAATGGAAAATAGATAAAATGTTCCTGATCAGTTGCGGAGGACAAATTACCCGTCAGGGTATAACCGACGATTACCAGTCTGACCTCAGTTTTGCGCTGAACTCCTACTCCCTGGGATTTGGAGGAGCAGTCAATGTGTCTCCAAAAGTGCGGATCAACATTGGTTATTTCTTCACAATTTATGATGATTGGACCAAACAAGTGGCCGATTATGGAAATATCCATCAATTGTCGGGAAAAAAGATCCCGGCGACTCAGGGGAAAGATGTTTTCTCCCGGACAAATAAAGTTTTCGGGGCAGGCATCGATTTTTCATTCTGAATTAAAAATAAATTATGCGCGTATGAAAAAGCTGTATGGCTTGTATCTGGCTGCTGAGACGGCTCCGAAGACTTACATGGAACAACTGGAACTGGGACAAAACCTGGGGATGGGATTATCCGATGACGGCGATGTGCGCTACACACCTCTGATCTCGATGTCCTAAGGATATCGCTCAGTAAATACATTTTCCGACGGTATAGCCGCCCCAGGTTGCCAGCAGACACAAAA
Organism: Dysgonamonadaceae bacterium; assembly: GCA_031267385.1. Classification (GTDB taxonomy): domain Bacteria; phylum Bacteroidota; class Bacteroidia; order Bacteroidales; family Azobacteroidaceae; genus BNXB01. The sequence continues at coordinate 4,622 of JAIRZF010000231.1, forward strand.
CGACGCTGAGTGTTGCATAAGCACAAAACAAAAGTATATCACCCTGCTTCAGGAGGTTGAAATTTTCCCATGAAAAAGCGGAAAAAGTGGTAAATCCTCCACAAAATCCGATAATGAGCAGGTGTGATCCTGAGTTTTTATCCGAAATTAGCGGAATCGCCCAGAATAATCCGATCAGGAACGAGCCGATAATATTCACACTGAATGTGGCAACCGGTAAAGTCGAAGTCATAAACTGTGCAAACAAACGGGCGACACCAAAACGGGCGACACTCCCTAATCCGCCTCCGATAAAAACCAATGAAAATAATTTGAACATCAATTGTTTTTGTTTTATGAGGCAAAGATAAAAAAAATTAAGTTCTGAAATGCAGGATATTCCACATTTATCCCCGAAGAACTAAAATCGCCCGTTCCAATCTCTGAAGTACTTTGCGTGAAACACTCGGCTGGAATATCCGCCCGAAAATATTCCGACGATGTGTATTGAGACAGATCACACTCACATTTTCTTTGTCTGCGAAATCAGCAATTCCCTGAACAATATCCGGCGAATCCAGAAGGACGTATTCTATGTTGAGCTGAGGATATAATTTATTAAATTCCTCTTTCATTTTGTGTAATTCGGATTCCGGGTATCTTGTTCCTTTCTTATCTACCCTGTTCACATGGAGCAAAGTAATTTTGATATTCCGATAAGGCTTGAGCAGTTCAATAAAATTATCGAATGGAACCATAGATTGCTGATGTAGATTGGTAAGGAATGCAATATGTATCTTGTTTTCGGCTGCGAAAAACGGAAAACTTTCAGGAACAGCCAATACGGGCACATTCACCATTTCAATCACATCGGCGGTTACATTACCCAATACAAATGTTTCAGTTTTGTCTTTCCCTTTTGTACCTAAAACCAATAACATCGGTTTGTATTCCAAAACAAAACTTTCAATTTCTTCTCCAACCAAGCCTTCACGAAGCGAATACGAATAATTCACGGACGGCCATTTCCCATCAGAGATCTTCTCATCTATTTCACAACAAAGCTTCAGCATTTTACTCCGGGTCGTATCCAATAAACTCTCGTCAGACGTTTCTTTCAGGGAATCCGCGAAGGGAATGTGTGACGGGAAATACACATTGTGATACACATGCAATATTTTGACCTTGAGATTCAAGCGGTTCGCTATTTCAAAAGCTATCCGGCAAGCATTCAGGGAATAACCGGAAAAGTCGACGGCAACAAGTATCCGCTTACGTCCATCGTCTATTTTCCGGATCTCCTTGTCGTCGTAATTGAACAACTTATTTGCTTCAATAACCATCAAAGCCCTGGAAATATCCGATTTTTTTACTTTGATATAAAATCCATCGACTGAAGAATCTTCTGAATTTTCATCATTCACATCTTCCAAATATACCGTCATACCGTTATTTTCAAGTATATCTTTCAATATCATGGCTTTACTATGAGAATGTATTGCCAGTGTAAGAAGTTCATGTTGCATAATCATATCAATTTATTGTTTGAAATTACAAAGTTCATTAAAAATGCCTGTAAAAAGATAACATAAACTTCTTCAAAACTGTTCATTTCGGAATATTCAGGAATCCCGGTATTCTTTGGGGGTCATGCCGGTACATTTTTTAAAGAATTGTCCGAAATAAGACGGATTGGGAAAGTTCAGTTCCTCCGATATTTGCAATGAAGTGAGGTTTGTTAACTTGAGTAATATCTTGGTTTCGGCAAGAATCGCATCTTCCAGCCATACATTTATGGAACGGCCGGTAACTTTTTTCAGAGTGTAGGAAAGATATTTGGGAGTGATGAACATCTTGTCCGCATAAAAAGAAGCTTTTCTTTCCGTCTTGTAATTTTCCTTTAATAACAAAAGAAATTCTTCCGCCATTTTTTCTCCACGCGAACTTGACTTCTTTTTTTCAACGGCGGATTGTCCGGCATAAATAGAAGCCGTCTCTGCCAAAAATGCGTACAGAATACCTTTGATAATTTGTTCTAAAAACTCAGGTTTTGCTTTTTCGAAAATTTCTTTGATAAATTCGTGATAACGCAATAAATTTTCCACATCATCATCGGTAATCTTTATAAGCGGATTTTTTGCCACACTTTTGAAAAACCTGAAATTCGAAGATGTTTTCAAATCCGATAAGAAATCAAATGTAAAAACCAGCATTTCAATCACAAAATCTTCGGAACCATCAATGTGTTCAAACAACTGATTGGGAAAAATAGTGAGTAGATTATTCGTTTCTATCGTATATTCTTCCAAATCAATTTTTACTTTTGCGTAGCCTTTCTTACAGACGGCAAATATAATTCCCTCGAATGAAAAAGGATGTTCAAACGCAATGACTTCATCTCTCTTTTCCCTACTTGCGATTGCAAAATCTTTAACCTTGTAAGTTGTAATCGATTCCGGTAAATCTGCAATTGTAAATTGCCCTGTTCTCTTTTTTTTCATATCCCCTCAATTGTACAGTACAAATATATGAAATTCATCGCATAAAACATGCTATATTAGCCTGTATTTATGTTTTAACAATTCACAATAAATCTTAAATTCACATCCAATGCGACAATATGAACATTAGAGGGGTAAAAAACGTAATATCCGGTTTACAGAAAAAACAGACCTTTGCAAATCGAAATTAAGAAAAAAGGTTAAACAAAAGATTGTTAAGGTTATGAAATTTATTGGAATTACATTAGGAGCTATAGCCCTGATGTTAGTTATTCTTTCGTGTGGAAAGAAACAAAACTCAAGCCCGGATGTGGCCGTACAAACCTACCCAACTACAGTTGTCAAAGAAACAGATGTTACATTGCAGTCTACTTATCCGGTAACTGTCAAAGGACAGGAAGATATTGAAATCCGTCCCCGTATCGATGGGTTCATCGACGTTATCTGTGTAGATGAAGGTGCAAGAGTTACAAAAGGACAGGAGTTATTCAAGATCAATGCTCCGAGTGCAGAACAGGCGCTGACAAGTGCGCAAGCTGCAGTACAAAGTGCGCAGGCTCAGGTAGGGACTGCAAAATTAAATGCAGACCGGATTAAGCCTTTGGCAGACAAAGGTATTGTCGGTAAAGTGCAATTTGAAACCGCTGTTAATTCATATCAAACGGCATTAGCAGGACTTGCTCAAGCTGAAGCAACTTTGAAAAATGCAAAAGCAACTCAAAGCTGGACGACTGTAACCAGCCCGGTGAACGGTTTGGTAGGCTCTATCAATTATCGTATGGGTAGTCTGGTTAATTCGGCCAACATACTCACTACGGTTGCGAATACAGGCAGTGTTTACGCTCACTTTTCTTTGAACGAAAAAGAACTGGTTTCTTTCCTTAATAATATACAAGGAAAAACACAAGCGGAAAAAATCAAAAACATTCCTCCTGTAACATTGACCTTGTCGGACGGTACGGTTTACGAACAGACCGGCAAGGTAGAGACGATCACCGGTTCGGTAAACATCACTACCGGTTCGGTAAACTTCAGGGCTGAATTTCTCAATAAAGAAGGACGCCTGAGAAGCGGTGCCAGTGGTAAGATCTCTATTCCCCGTCGTATCGAAAATGCGATTGTTGTTCCTCAAAAGGCTACATTTTCCCTTCAGGATAAAGTAATCATTTATGTTGTCGCCGCTGATACCGTCACCCAAAAAACAATAGAAGTGATCCCCATGAACGACGGAAAAGAATATGTAGTCACGAACGGACTTACTTCGGGAGAAAGAATTGTTACAGATGGTGTTGCTACATTAGGTCAAGGCAAAAAAATAAGTTTTGAGAATTAAAAACCGGCCTAAATTAATTACTAATAAAATTCAGACAATATGTTAAAGACTTTTATAGAAAGACCTGTGCTTTCTACCGTAATATCTATTATCATAGTAGTGCTGGGAATTATCGGGATTGCAACTTTGCCAATCGAACAATATCCGGATATTGCTCCCCCTACGGTACAGATCTCCACACAATATCCCGGTGCGAACGCAGATGTGGTCATGAATAGTGTGATCATTCCGGTCGAAGAGGCTGTGAATGGAGTGGACGGTATGACTTATATGACTTCTTCGGCATCCAATGCCGGTTCGGCAAATGTCACCGTTTATTTCAAGAAAGGAATAAACCCTGACATTGCAGCGGTAAACGTACAAAACCTGGTTGCTACAGCTACGCCTCTATTGCCTTCTGAAGTTACTCAAATCGGTGTTACCGTGAGAAAACAGTTGAGCAGTTACATCCTGATGATCTCTGTTTCGTCAGATAATCCGGATTATAATGGACGATTCATACAGAATTATACAAACATCAACCTGATCCCTCAGATCAAACGTGTTTACGGTGTCGGAAATGCGGCCATCATGGGTTCACAGGATTATTCCATGCGTGTATGGTTGAAACCGGATGTAATGGCGTCCTACAAAATAAACCCGTCGGAAGTCATTGCCGCCCTGAGAGACCAAAATATAGAGGCTGCTCCGGGTGAGCTGGGACAAAACAGTGAACAGACTTACCAATATACATTGAAATATACGGGACGTCTTAAAAATGCCGAAGAATTTGGCAACGTCATCATACGTTCTGAAGACGGACACATTTTGCGTTTAAAAGATGTTGCCAAAACCGAGTTAGGTTCCATGAACTACTCCGTGATCTCTGCAACCAACGGTAACCCTGCCGTATTTATTGCCGTCAGCCAGATATCCGGCTCAAACGCGCAAGAAGTAATTGCAAATGTAAAAAAAGTGATTGAAGAAGCATCCGTATCTTTCCCTCCGGGATTGAAAATCGTTTATATGTCGGATGCGACGGAGTTTCTGAATGCATCTATTGATAAGGTGTTGCATACTTTCATCGAAGCTTTGCTACTGGTATTTTTAGTGGTATTCCTGTTTTTGCAGGACTGGAAATCAACAGCTATTCCGGCTATCGCTGTCCCGGTAGCTATCGTCGGGACTTTCTTCTTCCTGCAACTACTCGGTTTTTCCATCAATATCCTGACCCTGTTCGCTCTGGTGCTGGCTATCGGTATTGTGGTCGATGATGCGATCATTGTGGTCGAAGCGGTACATGCCCAGATGGAACACGGAGAGAGGGATCCTAAAAAAGCGACTTTGGCCGCGATGAAAGAGATCACTCCGGCTATCGTTTCCATTACTTTGGTGATGGCTTCGGTATTTATTCCGGTCAGCTTTATCGGAGGAACATCCGGTGTCTTCTTCAGGCAATTCGGATTGACATTGGCTGTTTCGATCCTTATTTCTGCGGTCAACGCATTGACATTAAGCCCTGCTCTTTGCGCCTTGTTCCTTAAACCGCCCAAAGAAGGTGAAAAAGACAGGAAAAAGAACTTTTTTCAACGTTTCTATTTTGCTTTCAATGTGATGTTTAACGCAGCTACTCAAAAATACAAATCTTCATTAAACTTTTTGGGAAAGAAGAATCACCGTTGGATCAGTCTGGCAATTGTCGTTGTTTCTCTGACCGTACTGTTCGGGTTGATGAAAATGATTCCGACCGGATTCGTGCCACAGGAAGACAGTGGCGGTATGATGGGCGTCATCACTTTACCTCCGGGATCTTCGATGGAAAGATCGAACGAAATTGCAGATCAGGTAATAGATATTCTCAATGAAATTGAGGGCGTCGATTTTGTGACCAAACTGTCCGGGGTGAATTTCTTTGGCGATGGTCTGTCCAGCTCAAACGCATCCCTTATCATCAAATTGAAGCCCTGGGACGACAGAGACATGACCCCTTCCGAAATCTCGGCTTATCTTATTCAAAAAACGAAAGATATTAAAGATGCGACTTTCCTGTTCTTCGGAACTCCTACCCTGCAAGGTTTCGGTTTGAGTACCGGGGTAGAAATGAATATGCAGGACAAAACGGGAGGCGATGTGAACAAATTTTACGATATTACCCGGGAATTCTTAGCCAAAATGAATCAACGTGAGGAAGTCATGATTGCGATGACAACATTCAATCCGAACTACCCTCAACGACAAATTGAGGCTAATATCCACAAAATCAAGGAAGCAGGTATCACATTGAGTGATGTTATGACCACCATGCAAGCCTATGTGGGTAGTATGTATGTCTCCAACTTCAATATTTATGGAAAACAATTCCGTGTCATGTTGCAGGCGCCACCCGAATACCGGAAACAACTGGAAGACCTGGAGGGAATTTATGTGAAAACAAATTCGGGAGAAATGGCTCCGATTACCGAGTTTATCACGTTATCTCCGGTTACCGGACCTCAGACACTGTCGCGTTTCAACATGTTCCAATCTATGGATATAACGATTATCCCGAATTTTCAGAAAGGATACAGTACCGGTAACGTCATCGACATAGTCTCCGAAGTAGCTAAAGAAACTTTACCGACGGGTTATGCTTATGAATATTCAGGTATGACCCGTGAAGAAACGTCACAAGGTTCACAAGTAATCCTGATCTTTGGTATTTGTTTGATTTTCGTTTACTTGTTGTTGGCGGCATTATATGAAAGTTACATTTTACCGTTAGCGGTACTGATCTCCCTGCCCATTGGTTTGGCCGGAGTGTTTATCTTCCTGATGATATTCGGATTAAGTCATGGTATTGTAAATAACATATACGTACAGATCTCGCTGATCATGTTGATCGGTCTGCTGGCCAAGAATGCTATTTTGATTGTGGAATATGCGATCCAACGCCGTCAGCTGGGACAAAGCATTGTAGAAGCGGCCATCAACGGAGCTGTTGCCCGTCTGCGTCCTATTTTGATGACGTCTTTCGCCCTCATTGTCGGATTGTTGCCTTTGATGTTTGCCACGGGAGCAGGTTCGGTAGGTAACCGTTCAATCGGCATAAGCGCCGTGGGCGGCATGTTCGTCGGAACAATGATTGGAGTGTTGGTGATCCCAACTCTATTTATATTGTTCCAGACTTTACAGGAAAAGGCAATTAAAAAGAAATAGGTTAAAAATAAGTTACATATGAAAACGATTAATATAAAAGGACTGGTTCTGTCAGGGTTAATCGCCCTGACGGGATTCTCCTCCTGCCAGGTAGTCAATAAATACAAATCACCGGAAGTGAACAGTGAAAATTTGTTTCGAGATTTGAATCCAACCGACACTACAAGTATTGCATATATTCCCTGGAAAGAATATTTCAAGGATCCTTATCTGCAATCTTACATAGAAGAGGCTTTGAGCAACAACTACAACATGCTGATTGTCGAGCAACGTATCAAGCAGGCGGAAGCTGCTTTGGGTATGTCGCGCGCCGCTTATTTCCCGAACCTGGCCATCGCGGGACAAATGGAACAGACCCGGCTGAGCAGTGCAGATCCGCTTACGAAATCTCCTCAGAAAAGGAATACTTTAGCCTATCATAAAGAAACATACAGTTTAGGCTTGGTAGCTAGCTGGGAGATTGATTTATGGGGTAAATTAAACCGTCAGTCAAGAGCAAAATACGCTCAGATGCTGAACAGTTATGCCGGCAAAAATTTAATCCGATCTTCTTTAATTTCGAGTTTAGCCAACACCTACTACACTTTGTTGGCTTTGGACGATCAATTGAAAGTCACCAATGAGATGATTACTCTGATGGAAAAGAACCTGTCCACAATGGGAGCTTTGAAAGAAGCCGGAATGACTAACGCAGCTGCTGTTGAACAAACGAAAGCGGCATTGGCCGGCGCCCGCGCCTCTGTCCCTGACCTGGAGAGTAAAATTCGTCAATTAGAAAATGTCATTTGTACTGTTTTGGGTCGTAAACCCGGGGCAATTGAACGTTCGTCCTTAGCCACACAAAGTGTCACCGCCAATCTCAATACCGGCGTTCCTGCCCAAATGTTGGCTAACCGTCCGGATGTAAATCAGGCCGAACTGGAATTTCGCTCGGCATTTGAACTGACGAATGTTGCCCGCGCCGGTTTCTATCCAAATATCACATTAAGTACGGGAACATTAGGATATTCCACTGTAAACGGTTTCAGCAATTTCTTTAAACCTGAAAATATCTTTGCGAGTATAATCGGAGGAATTACCCAGCCGCTTTTTGCCCGGAAACAACTTATAACGCAGCTTAAAGTCGCAAAAGCCGA
>JAIRZF010000240.1 GCA_031267385.1 Dysgonamonadaceae bacterium
GTGTGCCTTGCAAGGTGAAACGTCAGATTTTTTTCAATTCCGCAAAGGTCGGCAATCTCTTTCAAATAAGCATTTATTTTCTGATTGCTTGGAACAGGGAGAATCATTCCATTGGGTAATGCGCCTTTGTATTTTTCTAAAATCTGTTTTGGCACATCCAATAAAGGAATATTTGATTGCAGATCCGTTTTTTGCCTTTTCGTCATTATCCACAAGTTGCCGTCAAAGGATACCCGAACATTGGTTTCACGCAAATTCTTCACATCTATATACGCTAAACCTGTGTAACAGGCGAATATAAAAATGTCGCGTACATGTTCAAGTCGTTTGATTGAAAATTCTTTTTGTGTGATAGCCTCTATTTCTTCCTGTGTCAGATATCCTCTGTCCACTTTCGTCGACTTAATTTTATAGTTGGCGAAAGGGTCGTGGTGAAGCCATCCGTTATTTCTTGCCATCAGGATGACCGACTTGAAGCGTTGCATAAATTTGGCGGTGGTATTGACATTGCATTGGCAAACGCCACGCATGTATGCTTCAAAATCCGTGATTAACTTGTGGTTGATTTCTTTTAATGAAATGTCCGAAACATGGTATTCTTCTTTCAGAAAACTTGTCAATCGCCTGCGCGTAATTTCGTATTTTTCATAACAAACAGTTGATTTACTGATACCTATCAATTTGTAAATATCATCATTGTGCTGTTTGAACAATTCCAAAAGCATTTGATTTTTGACTTCAATTCCGAAGAAAATATTTTTAATCCGTTCGGGGGTAACATTGCTTTCCCTTTCCTGCAAGTCCCGATAAATTTTGGTCATTGTAGTTTTAATGCTTTCGAGGATATTATTCACCTCTTGCACTTCGATAGACCTGCCGATTGCTTTGCCGGCTTGAACATTCCAGTAGTCCGGCTTGATTTCGACTTTTGCAGCGAACTGCACTGCCATTCCATTGACGGTAATCCGTCCCATAATCGGCACATTGCCGTTTGATTTCTGTCCGTTTCTTTTCAGGTAGAAAAGAATGCTGAATGTACTTTTCATATCTTTACTTTTTCAGGTTGCAAATTTACTTGTAACAAGTTAAACATTAAGTACATACAGACTTCCAAATCGCGACAGCATACTGCCAATTTTGGACAAATCGTAACCTGTTTTTGTTTGTAAATCGTAACCTGTGTCTGATTTCAGGAATAGGTTACGATTTAGCAACGGAAAACTGTCTTTTTTTGGCTTTTCAATGTCTTTCCTCCCTGACACGTAGACAAAGAAAAAACCCTACAAATCATTGAATTTGTAGGGTTTGTCTTACTTTTGGCACCTTTTGTCTTCGGTACCTCGCGGTAGAAGTGTGAACTGTGCTGGACTCGAACCAGCGACCCCTACCCTGTCAAGGTAATGCTCTGAACCAACTGAGCTAACAGTCCATTAATTACTTAATCGGCGACGCAAAGGTAGTACTTTTTTGAAATTAATACATACAAATTTACTTTTTTGTGGTAACTTTGCGGAAAAATTACTAAACAAAGGAACTAATGAGCATGCAAGAACTGAGCGAACAGGAGGTATTTCGCCGCAACAGCCTCGAGAATTTACGCAATATGGGTATCAACCCGTATCCTGCCGATGAATATGAAGTGACAGGCTATTCTGCCGAGATAAAAAAATCATTCCTGGACGATGCGCCTAAACGCGAAGTAACTGTTGCCGGCCGGATTATGACCCGTCGTATCATGGGGAAAGCTGCGTTCATGGAACTTCAGGATTCCGGAGGACGCATCCAGATCTATATTTCACGGGATGATATCTGTCCCGGTGAAGACAAAGAACTTTACAATACCGTTTTCAAAAAATTACTGGATATCGGAGATTTCGTAGGAATCAAAGGTTATGTTTTCCGCACTCAAATGGGGGAAATTTCCGTACATACTCAGGAATTGACTGTCCTCGCCAAATCCCTTCGTCCGCTTCCTATCGTAAAATACAAGGACGGTGTGGCATACGACGCCTTTGAAGATCCGGAAATGCGTTACAGACAACGCTATGTAGACCTCATCGTAAACGAAGGCGTTAAAGATATTTTTATCAAACGTACGAAAATATTCAATTCGATGCGCGAACTCTTCAATTCAAAAGGATACGTCGAAGTAGATACTCCTGTGCTGCAAAGTATCCCCGGAGGAGCAGCCGCACGTCCGTTCATCACTCATCACAATGCATTGGATATTCCATTATATCTTCGTATTGCAAACGAATTATACCTTAAAAGATTGATCGTAGGCGGATTTGAAGGTGTTTATGAGTTTTCAAGGAATTTCCGGAACGAAGGAATGGATCGTACCCACAATCCGGAATTCACCGTTATGGAAATCTATATTGCCTACAAAGATTACAATTGGATGATGGAATTTACGGAACAGATGTTGGAAAAAGTCTGTCTGGATGTATTGGGAACTACGGAAGTTAAAGTCGGATACAATACTATCCATTTCAAAGCTCCTTTCCGCCGTGTTTCCATGATTGAGGCGATCAAAGAAAACACCGGAGTCGATATTTCAGGCATGAATGAAGATCAGTTGCGTGAAGTGTGCGGGCAATTGCATGTTGAACAAGATAATACAATGGGTAAAGGAAAACTCATTGACGAAATATTCGGTGAAAAATGTGAAGGGAAATTTATCCAGCCGACATTTATTACCGACTACCCGAAAGAAATGTCCCCGCTTTGTAAGGAGCACCGTTCCAATCCGGAATTGACCGAACGGTTCGAATTGATGGTCAATGGTAAAGAACTGGCAAATGCCTATTCCGAATTGAACGATCCTGTCGATCAACGTGAACGCTTCGAAGAACAACTCAAATTATCGAAAAAAGGGGATGATGAAGCCATGTTCATTGATCAGGATTTTCTTCGTGCACTGGAATACGGAATGCCTCCGACATCCGGTATGGGAATAGGAATGGATCGTCTTGCAATGTTGTTGACGGGACAAACCTCCATACAAGAAGTGTTATTTTTCCCGCAAATGCGTCCGGAAAAAGCACACAATCAACAATCCGAAGAACAAAACGTATAACGTAAATCGTATAACGTAAAACTAAAAAAATCATGCAGATACCGGGAAAAGTCGCTGTAATGGGTGGAGGAAGTTGGGCCACCGCAATTGCCAAGATTATGTCCATGACGCAAACTAATTTCAACTGGTACATGCGTCGTCCGGAACAAATCGAAGAAATACAAAAATACGGACACAACCCCTCATACCTGACCGGGGTCAAATTTGATGTAAACAACATTAAATTTTATGACAATATCAATCAGGTTGTTAAAGAATCAGACACCTTGATTTTTGCGACCCCGTCCCCGTTTTTGAAACAGCATTTGAAAAAGCTGAAAACTCCGATGAAAGATAAGGTGATTGTCTCGGCAATCAAAGGAATCGTTCCGGATGAAAACATGCTGGTTTCGGACTACTTTATAAACTTCTATGATATTCCTTCCGGAAATATTGCCGTACTCGGCGGACCTTGTCATGCAGAAGAAGTGGCTTTGGAACGGTTGTCATACCTGAGTATAACCTGTCCTGACAGCAATAATGCCCAGGCAATTGCCGGTGCATTCACCACTCATTTCGTCAGGACTTCCACAAGCAAAGACGTCATCGGTGTAGAATTTGCATCTGTTTTGAAAAATGTATACGCCATTGTGTCGGGAATTTGTCACGGATTAAAATACGGCGACAACTTCCAAGCGATCCTTATGTCCAATTCGATCGTCGAAATGGAACGGTTCCTGAATGCGACCAGTCCGGTTGAACGCAACATTTGTGATTCGGCTTATTTGGGCGATTTGCTGGTTACGGCATATTCCCGTTTCAGCCGGAACCGGATTTTCGGAACCATGATCGGGAAAGGCTATTCCGTAAAAACGGCTCAATTGGAAATGGAAATGATCGCCGAAGGTTATTACGGCACCAAATGCACCAAAGAACTAAATGAGAAATATAAAATTGATATGCCTATTTTAGATACGGTTTATTCTATTTTATACGAACATAAATCGCCTGTAACTGCAATAAGTAAGTTGACTGAAACGTTTAAATAAGACTCAAAGAGGTATTAGTATGAGAACAATAACATTAAACATCGACAAGACATTGGGATTTATTTCCCGCGAACAAGTGTTCGCCCGGGAACAAAAAGTAAAAGAATGTATTACTACATTACATAATAAAACCGGAAAAGGAAACGATTTCCTCGGATGGTTGCAGTTGCCTTCTTCCGTTACGGAAGCAGAGATCAATGACATCCAGGCCACGGCAGATCATTTAAGAGCTAAATGTGAAGTTGTTGTCGTTGTCGGTATCGGAGGTAGTTACCTTGGCGCAAAAGCAGTAATCGACGCTCTTTCCGGAACTTTCGATCACCTCGAACCGAATCGTAAAGATCCCCTGGTCGTTTACGCAGGACATAATATCGGAGAAGATTACCTGTATGAATTATCAGGATTCCTCAAAAATAAAAAATTCGGCATCATCAACATTTCCAAGTCGGGAACTACTACGGAACCGGCTTTGGCTTTCCGCATCCTGAAAAAACAACTGGAAGATACTGTTGGTAAAGCCGGTGCAAAAGATCTGATTGTTGCTGTTACCGATAAAGCGCGCGGAGCCTTACGCACTCTGGCAACTAAAGAAGGATACAAAACTTTTGTAATTCCGGATGACGTCGGTGGTCGTTTTTCCGTACTGACCCCGGTAGGATTGTTGCCTGTTGCAGTAGCCGGAATTGATATTAAACAATTACTTTCCGGGGCTGTAGATATGGAAAAAGCAACCGGTACGGATGTGACATTCGAAAACAACATTGCAGCTATTTATGCAGCCACCCGTAACGAATTGTACAAAACAGGGAAAAAAATGGAGATCCTGGCAAACTTTCATCCTAAGTTACATTATGTCTCCGAATGGTGGAAACAACTTTACGGAGAAAGTGAAGGAAAAGAAAATAAAGGTATTTTCACTGCTTCCGTCGATTTCACAACAGACCTCCACTCGATGGGGCAATGGATACAGGAAGGTGAACGTACTATCTTTGAGACCGTAATTTCTGTTGCACAACCAAATCATCAAGTCGAAGTCCCCAAAGATGCTGAAGACCTGGACGGTTTGAATTTCTTACTGGGGAAACGTGTCGATTTCGTTAATAAAATGGCGGAATTGGGAACTCAATTAGCTCACGTTGACGGAGGAGTGCCCAACCTGCGTATCGAATTACCGGAACTCAATGCCTACTACCTCGGACAGTTACTTTATTTCTTCGAAAAAGCCTGTGGAATAAGCGGATATATACTTGGAGTCAATCCATTTGACCAACCGGGAGTAGAAGCTTACAAGAAAAATATGTTCGCATTGTTGAACAAACCCGGATTCGAAGCTGAAAGTAAAGCGATACAGGCGAGAATATAATGATCAAAGCAGTCTTATTCGATATGGACGGAGTCCTTTACGACTCCATGCCGAGTCATGTACGCGCCTGGAGTGAAACAATGTCTTCTTTGGGAATAAATGCTTCCGAGGAGGAATTTTATATGCACGAAGGTCGTACCGGACATTCAACAATAGATTTATTATTCAACCGGACATTGGGTCGTGATGCAACTCAGGAAGAAAAGGAGAGTATCTATGCTTCAAAAGCCAAACGTTTTGTTGAATTGGAAAATGCAGATTCCAAACCTATGCCGGGAGCAATGGAAGTTCTGGAGAAAGTCAGGTCAATGGGGTTACAACGGGTTATTGTTACCGGTTCCGGTCAGGAAACTTTATTTGGCAAACTTGATTCCAATTTTCCCGGTATATTTGATAAAAATAAAATGGTAACTGCTTACGATGTGCAATATGGGAAACCACATCCGGAACCATATCTGATGGGACTGGGGAAGGCGGGTATCACGGCTGATGAAGCCATTGTGGTAGAAAATGCCCCTCTGGGCGTCGAATCGGCTGTTGCTGCGGGAATCCGGACTATCGCCGTCAACACAGGGCCATTAAAAGATCAGGTTTTGAAAGATGCCGGAGCAGATATAGTCCTTTCGTCCATGCAAAATTTATCAGAAAATATCGAAAAAATAGTGCAAAAAGCTTGATTTATTAAAAAAAAGTATTACTTTTGCGCCGTAATCCGTTACAGAAATAACAGCAATGAACCGATTTTATTTTTCATATTTTTATTTTTACTTTTACTTTAGCAAAGAAGTAGGGCAGGATATGATGTATCAATAAAGAGGTTCAAATAAGAATCAAAAGAAAATAAAGATATGAAATCCTGCCGTAACCGGTGGGATTTTTTTTTACATTAAATTATTACAAAATGATAAAAGTAGCCATACAAGGAGTGGAGGGTGCATATCACGAAACTGCAGCCAGAGAATATTTCAAATCGGAAGATAAAGTAGCCATCTTGCCTTGCAATTTATTCAAGGATGTGATTGCCGCAGTGAAAAAAGACCCTTCGCTGGTTGGAATCATGGCTATAGAAAATACGATTGCCGGAAGTCTGCTCCAAAATCATGAATTAATCAGGGAAAGCGACCTGACCGTCATCGGGGAAAAGAAACTTCACATTTCCCATTGTCTGGCTTCCCTTCCGGAAGATACTATCCATGATATTTCAGAAATAAATTCCCATCCTATCGCACTCATGCAATGCGGGGATTTCCTGGAAACCCTACCGAATATTAAAATTGTGGAGAAAGAAGACACCGCCCTCAGCGCCAAGATGATAGCAGAAAAGAAACTTCACGGACATGCTGCTATCTGCAGTAAATATGCAGCAGAACTATACGGTCTGAAAATAGTGTCACAAGGGATTGAAACGAATAAACGTAACTTTACACGTTTTTTGTTGCTGGCTAATCGCTGGATTGCCGAAGACCTGTTGCGGGACATCATCCCGAATAAATCTTCCCTGGTATTCACTCTGCCTCATACAGAAGGCAGCCTCTCCAAAGTCCTGACAATTTTATCATTTTACGATATTAATCTGACAAAAATACAATCCCTGCCGATTATCGGCCGCGAATGGGAATACCTGTTCTACATAGACGTAGCATATAAAAATTACATGCGCTACAAACAAGCTATTGATGCAGCAATTCCATTGACAAAAGATTTCAAAATATTGGGCGAATACACAGAAGAAATGAAAGAATAAAATAATGAAGAAAATAATTCCTGCCGAAAGGCTCAACAATGTCAGCGAGTACTACTTCTCAAAAAAATTGAAAGAAGTGGCGGAAATGAACGCTGCAGGTAAAAAAGTAATCAATCTGGGAATTGGAAGCCCGGATCTGCCTCCGTCGCCGGAAGCAATTGAGATACTGTGCCGGACGGCACAACAGTCTGATGTGCACGGTTACCAGCCTTATATCGGCATACCGGAACTGCGGGAGTCTTTTGCATCCTGGTACAAGGAGTGGTACGATGTGGATTTGAATCCTCGCAATGAGATACAACCTCTGATAGGTTCAAAAGAGGGTATATTGCACATTTCCCTGGCATTCCTCAATCCGGGTGACCGTGTTTTAGTCCCCAATCCGGGCTATCCGACTTACAGTTCCGTGAGTAATCTGGTCGGTGCAAATATCATTACTTACGATCTGAAAGAAGAGAAGAACTGGCAACCGGATTTTGAAGCGCTGGAAAAACTTGATTTATCCGGGGTAAAACTGATGTGGACTAATTATCCCAATATGCCGACCGGAGCGCCTGCAACAATAGAATTATATGAAAAATTAGTGTCTTTCGGAAAAAAGAACAACATCGTCATCTGTAATGACAACCCCTATAGTTTTATCCTGAACGATCACCCTATCAGCATTTTAAGTATAGATGGGGCAAAAGATATTTGTATAGAACTCAATTCTTTGAGTAAATCTCACAACATGCCCGGCTGGCGCATTGCAATGCTGGCATCGAACACAGATTTCATAGAATGGGTATTGAAAGTAAAAAGTAATATCGACAGCGGGCAATTCAAACCGATGATGTTGGCTGCGGCAAAGGCATTACAGGCTCCACGGGAATGGTACGCTAACATGAATAAAATTTACGGGGAACGCAGGATCATTGCCGAACAAATTATGGATGCCTTGGATTGTTTTTATGACAAAAAACAATCCGGCATGTTCCTTTGGGGGAAAATGCCTGAATATTATAAAAACAGTGAAGAACTGGCTGATAAAATATTGTATGACTCCCAGGTTTTTATCACTCCCGGATTTATATTCGGAAGCAATGGAGACCGTTATATCAGGATCTCATTGTGTTGCAAAAAAGAAACTCTGGAAGAGGCATTTGACAGAATAAAAAAAGTGAAAGAAATTATTAAATAAAAAAACATGGATTTACAATCAATTATACTTCCCGGCATTGAAGATAAAAGGCCATTTGTTATTGCAGGCCCCTGCAGTGCGGAAACAGAAGAGCAAGTAGTGGCAACGGCCAGGCAGTTGGTGTCGAACGGAATCAAAATGTTCCGCGCCGGAATCTGGAAACCCAGGACTAAACCCGGAGGTTTTGAAGGAGTTGGTTCGGAAGGACTTGCCTGGTTGCAAAAAGTCAAAAAAGAAACCGGGATGTATATCGCTACGGAAATTGCAACTCAAAAACACGTCTATGAAGCATTGAAATATGGGATCGATATTCTCTGGATCGGAGCCCGTACTACGGCAAACCCATTTGCAGTTCAAGAAATTGCCGACGCTTTACGGGGGTGCGATATTCCGGTACTGATCAAGAATCCGGTCAATCCCGACCTGGAACTCTGGATTGGTGCGGTAGAACGCGTCTACAATGCAGGAATCAAACGTATCGGAGTCATTCACAGAGGATTCAGTTCTTACGACGAAAAACTCTACAGGAACTTACCCCAATGGCATATTCCCATTGAACTGAAACGCCGGATACCAAACCTGCCAATCGTCTGTGACCCAAGTCATATCGGAGGGAAACGTGAATTGATCGCGCCACTTTCGCAACAAGCGATGGACCTGAATTATGACGGTTTGATCATCGAATCCCACTGCAACCCGGATGGTGCATGGAGCGATAAAGACCAGCAGGTGACTCCGGATGTATTGAGTTACATCCTCAATTTACTGGTCATCCGCGATTCAAAACAAACTACGGAAAACCTGACCGAACTGCGGAAACAAATTGACGTCGCCGATGACGAACTTTTATCAATATTGAACAAACGGATGCGTATATCACGGGAAATCGGACAGTACAAAAAAGAACATCACATGCAGGTTCTGCAAGCCGTTCGTTATGATGAGATATTAAAAGACCGTATTGCTGCCGCCATCCGCATGAACATATCCGGCGATTTTATGAAAACAATTCTGGAAGCTATTCACGAAGAATCGATCAGACAACAGATCGAAATCATCAATAATAATGATTAAAAAATGAGAATACAAATTCTTGGCGCCGGAAAGATGGGATCTTTCTTCGCCGACATACTAAGTTTTGAACACGAAGTTGCTATCTATGATACGGATCCTCAACGGTTGCGCTTTACTTACAACTGCATTCGTATGAGCGATCCGGAAGAGATTGCAACATTCAAACCGGAAATACTGATCAATGCAGCAACTGTAAAATACACACTGGAAGCGTTCAACACGGTTTTGCCATTCGTTCCGGAATCCTGTATCATTTCGGATATCGCATCGGTTAAGACAGGATTGAAAGATTTCTATGAACAACAAAGCAGGCCTTACGTGTCTACACACCCGATGTTCGGACCAACATTTGCGAACCTGAGTAACCTGTCCGCCGAAAATGCAATCATCATCTCAGAATCCAGCCACATGGGAAAAATCTTTTTCAGAGACTTGTATAACTCACTGAAATTGAACATTTTTGAATATTCTTTTGAAGAACACGACGAAACAATTGCTTATTCACTTTCTATTCCGTTCGCTTCCACATTGATATTTGCTTCAATCATGAAACATCAGGAAGCTCCGGGAACCACATTCAAAAAGCATTTGAATATAGCAAGAGGTTTATTGTCTGAAGACGATTATTTACTTACGGAAATACTGTTTAATCCGTATACGCCGGATCAGTTGAAAGCGATCCGGAAAGAATTGGCATCACTTCTGGAAACAATTGAGAACAGGGATTCCGACACAATGAAAATATTCCTGGAAAAGGTCAGGTATAACATCCACTGATGTTATACCCGTCATTTCCTCTATTTTCTTCATCATTTTCATTGATTTCATTGCTTTCAGACTCATCTTCCGGGAACGGATCCGGTTTTTGCGGGCCATATTTCCGGAATATTACAGCACAGATTATTCCGCCAATCGCTCCTGCCAGATGTCCCTCCCATGAAACGCTGGAATCAATCCATTCAGATATGGGGAACATATTCCACAACGTACTCCCATAAAGGAATACGACCAGCATGGATGTGGCTAATAAGGGAATATATTTTCTGAAGACGCCACTGAAAAAGAGAAAAAAGGACAAACCGTAAATCAGTCCACTGGCGCCGATATGCCAGGATTCACGGGCAATACACCAGGTTATCAGTCCGGAAAATATCCAAATCAAGGGAAATACAAGATAAGCCAGGTCTTTATAAAAATAAAACAGGCACCAGTTCAATACAAACAGAGATATCGTATTGGAGTATAAATGCTTAAAATTTAAATGTACCAACGGAGAGGTCAGAATGCCTAACAATCCGGATTCTCTCCGGGGAAAAATACCCAAACGGTACCATTCAAAATCAAAACTCCATTCAATCCCCATCATCATCCATATTAAAAGGATAAGTAGCGCCGGGAAAAATGCAGCATAAAAAATCCGTTTTGTTTCAAATTGCATCGATCGTTTTGTTTCGTTTCTGATTTATGTTGATGGTTTCTCACAACCAAAGTGAAAAGGCCTTTTAAAAAATAATTTAAATAACATTTGCAAAATTAGAAAATTTTCCGTAACTTTCGTTTTTAAATAGAAGACCACAAACTTACGAATTATAATTTGAAACTATGCGTTACCTGAAATTTGACAAAACATTGATGATCAATCTGGAAGAATCGTTAAAAATGGAAATTCTTCGTACAAACCGTGGAGGAGCTTATCATTGTACAACTGTTGTTGACTGTAATACTCGAAAATACCACGGACTTTTGGTGATGCCTGTTCCTGAACTGGATGAAGATAACCATGTCATACTTTCTTCATTGGATGAAACCGTAATACAACATGAAGCGGAGTTTAACATGGGATTGCATCAGTATCCGGAGAACCATTTCAGTCCTAACGGGCATAAATATATCCGGCAATTCGACGCTACAAGCGTTCCGAGTTCGCTGTATCGCGTAGGAGGAGTGATCCTTTCCAAAGAAAAAGTCTTTACGGCTTACGAAAACAGGATCCTGATCAAGTATACTCTTGAAGATGCACATTCTCCTACCATACTACGATTTAAACCATTTCTCGCTTTCAGAAATGCGAATAACCTGACCGTGCAAAATGACCGGGTCAATCAGAACTACACGGAAATTGAGAATGGTATAAAAACCTGTATGTATGAAGGTTACCCGGAACTGAATATGCAATTCAGTAAAGGATGCAGATTTGTTTTTCAACCGGATTGGTATCGCGGAATCGAATACGTGAAAGAACGGGAACGCGGTTTCCCTTACCAGGAAGATTTGTATGTCCCCGGATATTTCGAACTTCCGATAGAAAAAGGAGAATCCGTGTATTTCTCAGCCGGAGATTCTTTCGCCGATCCACACACCCTGAAGGATTTATACGAAATAGAATCTACGGCACGTACATCCCGTAATAGTTTTTACAACTGTCTCAAAAACTCAGCTCAACAGTTTTATTTTCGTCCGAAAGAAAACGACGCCTATCTGTTGGCCGGATATCCCTGGTTCAAAGTCAGAGCCCGGGATCTGTTCATTTCACTTCCCGGATGTACTTTGTCGATCGATGATCCCGTACGTTTTGAGAAAATCATGACAACGGCAATTCCGCCTCTGAAACAATTTATGGAAGACGGTTCTCCCGACAAAGTGATCAAAGAGATTGACCTGCCTGATGTGTTATTATGGGTTATCTGGGCTATTCAGCAGTACGGGAAACATCAAGGCATGAAAGAATGTATCGAAAATTACGGTGATCTCGTCTTTGAAATAATTGATTTTATTCACAGCAATAAACATTCAAATTTAAGGCTTGAAAACAACGGTTTACTAAGTGCGGAAGGGAAAGACAAAGCCATTACCTGGATGAATTCCACCTCCAACGGCAAACCAATTGTACCCCGTACCGGTTATATAGTAGAGTTCAACGCATTGTGGTATAATGCATTGAAATTTGCCGCCGAATTAAAAAAACTACAAAATAATGTAGTGGAAGCGGATGTTTTTGAAGATTCGGCATCCAAAACGGGCAAAACTTTCATCGAAACATTTGTCAATGGTTATGGTTACCTGTTTGATTATATCGACGGAGGCTATGTGGATTGGAGTGTACGCCCTAATATGCTGATGGCAGTGGCATTGGATTATTCCCCATTGGACAGAACTCAGAAAAGGACAGTACTAAATATCATAACCAAGGAACTACTCACTCCGAAAGGCATTCGTTCGTTAAGTCCCAAAAGTGAGGGATACAGGCCTTATTACGTTGGCGCTCAACAGGAACGTGATCTTGCATATCATCAAGGAACCGTCTGGCCGTGGTTGTTGGGTTTTTACCTCGAAGCCTACCTGAGACTCTACCACCTGAGTGGCATCTCCTTTGCCGAACGGATGCTGATCGGCATAGAAGAAGAAATGAATACACATTGCATCGGGTCACTTTCCGAGTTGTACGACGGGAATCCGCCTTTTCAAAGCCGGGGAGCAATCTCTTTTGCAATGAATGTGTCTAATATATTGAGGATATTAAAATTATTGAAATCGTATAATCTTTAAACGTTATACGTTTTAAGTTATACGTTATACGTGGGCTTACGCACGACAAAACGTATAACGTATAACGTATAACGTATAACGTAAAACTTAAACTCGCACAAGATGAAAGCATTAATGTTCGGTTGGGAATTTCCTCCTCATATTCTGGGAGGACTTGGGACTGCCAGTTTCGGTCTCACCAAAGGCATGGCTGAGCAAGCAGATATGGAAATTACATTTGTAATGCCTAAACCCAGGGGGGATGAAGATAAAAGTTTTCTTCGCCTGTTGGGCGCTTGCAACACTCCTGTCGTGTGGAAAGATGTTCATTGGGATTATGTCAACCAACGGATAGGGAAATATATGGATGCCGGAGAATATTTCCACCTCAGGGATCACTTGTATGCCGACTTTAGTTATTTGAATGTCAACGATTTGGGGTGTATTGAATTTTCCGGTCGTTATCCGGATAATTTATTGGAAGAAATCAATAATTATTCCATCGTTGCCGGCGTGATTGCCCGTTCATATGATTTTGATGTGATTCATTCGCACGACTGGCTGACTTACCCTGCCGGAATTCACGCCAAATATGCAACAGGAAAACCTTTAGTCGTACACGTCCATGCAACCGACTTTGACAGAAGCCGGGGTAAGGTCAATCCCCAGGTTTATGGTATTGAGAAAGATGGAATGGATCGTGCGGATCATATCATTACGGTAAGTAATCTCACCCGTAATACTGTCATTGAAAAATACCATCAGGATCCGAAAAAAGTGACAACTATTCACAATGCAGTAGAACCCTTAAATCCTGAAATTGAGGCGGTAACATCCCGCAAAGGCACGAAGGACAAGGTAGTTACATTCCTCGGACGTATCACGATGCAAAAAGGTCCGGAATATTTTGTAGAAGCAGCAGCCAAGGTATTACAGAAATCAAAAAACGTACGGTTTGTTATGGCTGGAAATGGAGACATGATGAACCAGATGATCCGGCTGGCAGCCCAAAGAGGAATATCCGATCACTTCCATTTTACCGGATTTATGAAGGGCAAACAGGTCTACGAAGTCCTGAAATCCAGCGATGTATACGTCATGCCATCCGTATCCGAACCGTTCGGGATCTCTCCATTGGAAGCTATGCAGTGCGGAGTTCCAACAATTATATCCAAACAATCGGGCTGCGCTGAAATTTTAAATAATGCCGTAAAAACCGATTATTGGGATATTGAGGCAATGTCCGATGCAATGTACTCTATTATCACTTATCCTTCAATGGCCGAATATCTGAAAGAGGAAGGAAAACGGGAAGTGGACGAAATCAAATGGGAATATGCAGGATTGAAAGTCCGGAACATTTATAATAGTGTAGTATAAAAATTTAAAATAAGGATATCATGAAAACAATTTGTTTTTATTTTCAGATTCACCAACCATTCAGACTAAAAAGATACCGTTTCTTTGATATTGGTAGCGACCATTATTACTATGATGATTTTTCAAACGAAGATGTCATACGGCGTATTTCAGATAAATCATTTCTTAGGGCAAATGCTCTGTTGCTGGACATGATCAAAGAATATAACGGAAAATTCAAAGTGGCGTTTTCCATTTCGGGAGTTGCACTGGAACAACTGGAGATCTATGTCCCGGAAGCAATAGACGGGTTCAAAGAATTAGCAAAAACCGGTCATGTCGAATTTCTGGCGGAAACTTATGCCCATTCATTATCATCAATAACTGATCCCGATGAGTTTAAGATGCAGGTTAAAAAACATTCCGACAAGATAGAACTTTTATTCGGACAAAAACCTAAAGTGCTACGGAATACCGAATTGATCTATTCCGACGAAATTGGAGAACTGGTTACCCAAATGGGATATAAAGCGATGATGACGGAAGGAGCAAAACATGTTCTGGGATGGAAAAGCCCGAACTACCTGTATTCGTCCGCCGTCAATCCTGAATTGACATTGTTGCTGCGCAATTCCAAATTCAGCGATGACGTCTCATTCCGTTTTTCTAATTACGACTGGAGTGAATATCCTTTGGTTGCCGACAAATTTATCAATTGGGTTAACGCTTTGTCGGATGAAGAACAATTGGTAAACATCTTCCTGAATTATGAAGTCCTTGGAAACCTTCAGCCGGGAGAAACAGGCATTTTTGAATTCTTCAAGGCGCTTCCCAAATATGCTTTTGAGAAAAATATCGGATTCTCAACACCTTCTGAAATTGTCAATAAATTAAAACCGGTCGCATCTGTTGCCGTCCCATATCCGTGTTCCTGGGCGGGTGAAGAGAAAGATCTCAGTCCCTGGCAGGGAAATATACTCCAAAAAGAAGCCCTTCAAAAACTTTATGAAATAGGAGAACGTGTACGTTTGTGTGAAGACCGCCGGATCCTTCAGGATTGGGTTTACCTGCAAACCAGTGATCATTTCCATTTTATGAGTACAAAAACATTTCCGGGCCCAAGTACATTCAGTCCATACGAAAATGCGTACGATGCATTCAATAATTATATGAATGTTCTGAGTGACTTCAAAACCCGCGTTGAAGCTCAATTCCCAAGTAATATTGATAATGAAGAACTCAATTCTTTATTGACGACAATCCGGAACCAGGGAATTGAAATAGAAATTCTTAAGAGTAAATTGGAAAAAGCAGAGACTGAAAGCGGAAAAGAAACCTCGGTTGAAACTCCAAAAGGAAAAGTTTCCGCAAAGAAAAAATCAATAGAACTTAATTGATTTTATTTGATTCAGGACATTGCAGAACCGTCATTTCTCATCTTGTCCGAAATGACGGCTCTGTGATATTTGTAAAATCTACATGGAATGATTAACTTTGTATTGTCAAAGAATTTAGCAATGCAGACAGAACGATTAATTTTGTTAGTCAATGATTTGAAGTCTCAACCCAAAGAAAATGAATGGATTGAGTTCAAGTATAATTTTCATTCTCCGGAAGAAATCGGAGAACGAATTTCTGCGTTGTCCAATACAGCACGGATTCATAACCAAACGTTCGGATATTTGGTTTTTGGCATTGAGAACGAAACTCATCAAGTTTTAGGCACTGATTTCAAAGCCAAAAGTCACAAGAAAGGTAATGAAGAATTGGAAAACTGGCTTGCATCACGATTGAATCCGCGTATTGATTTTGCAATATATGAATTTGATTATGAAGAAGGTAAGCATATTTCTATGTTTATCGTTCCCGCTGCTAAAAACCGGCCTGTATTATTTTTGCATCAAGCCTATATCCGTGTAGGAAGTATCACAAGGAAATTGATTGATTTTGAAGAAAAAGAACGTAAGATTTGGCAAAATACCGATTATCAATTGGAAAATGAAATTGCAAAATCAAACCTTTCCGTATCGAAAGTGATAGATTTGTTAAGCACACAAACCTATTTTGAATTGATGAAAATTCCTTATCCGAGTAATCAAGCCGGTGTAATTGAGAAATTTATTTCCGAACAGTTGATAGTAAAAGAAAATTCGAGTTATTCCATTACGAAATTGGGCGCTTTGCTATTTGCTAAAAATCTGAACGATTTTGACGACCTTTACCGAAAAGCCGTCCGGGTAATCGTTTACAAAGGAAAAGGGAAAATAGAGACGGAAAGAGAACAAATTTTCACGAAAGGCTATTGTGTAGGCTTTGAAAGTATGATGGATTGGATAAACGGACAATTGCCTGCAAGCGAAATCATAGGCAGAGCGTTGCGTTCTAATCAACGCGCCTATCCCGAAGTTTCCATTCGTGAATTGACCGCCAATTGCATTATCCATCAAAATCTGGAAGAAAAAGGTTTTCCGATGGTGGAAATTTATTCTGACCGTGTTGCCATATCAAATCCGGGGCAACCGTTGATTGTTCCCGAACGATTTATAGATGAATATGTTTCCCGAAATGAAAAAATGGCAGACTTAATGCGCCGAGCAAATCTCTGTGAAGAAAAGGGTAGCGGTATGGATAAAGTCATATCGAATAACGAACAATATCATTTACCGCCAATCAATATTTTAGTCGATGAACTCCGGACAACGGTAATAATATATACCTATCAAAAATTGTCGGGAATGAGTCGTAAGGATAAAATAAATGCTTGTTATCAACACTGTTGCCTCCGCTATATGCAGAATGAAAAGATGACTAATCAAAGTCTGCGTGAACGGTTTGAGGTAGAAGAAAAGAATTATTCTGTTGTTTCACGCATCATTAGGGATGCAATCAATGTAGGATTTGTAAAAGACGAAGATCCTAATAATATTTCAAAAAAATATTCTCGCTACATCCCTTTTTGGGGATAATCTTATGTGACTGTGAGTTTATTGTTTAAAATTAAAGTATTGATAATCAACGATGTTTTATGTGATGGTTATGTGACATTTGTGAAATCTTTGTGAAATCTACATGGAATGATTAACTTTGTATAAAAATTCAAACTTGTAAATATATTCTCTTCAATCATGAATAGCCTCAACTTCATGCAAAAAGCAGCCGACAATATTCGCATATTATCTGCATCTATGGTGGAAAAAGCCAAATCCGGACATCCGGGAGGAGCGATGGGTGGCGCGGATTTCATCCATGTTTTATTCAGTGAATTCCTTGTTTATGATCCCGATAAACCTCAATGGGAAGGACGCGACCGTTTTTTCCTTGACCCGGGACACATGTCTCCCATGCTTTATTCCGTATTAGCCCTGACGGGAAAATATTCTATGGACGACCTGAAGCAATTCCGTCAATGGGGCAGCCTTACTCCGGGACACCCTGAAGTAGACGTCCTGCGTGGGATAGAGAATACTTCCGGGCCGTTGGGACAGGGACATACCTACGCCGTTGGAGCTGCGATTGCCGCAAAATTCATGAACGCCCGCCTCGGTGGCGCCCTGACACAAAAAATTTATGCTTTTATATCCGATGGAGGTGTCCAGGAAGAAATTTCACAGGGTGCAGGCCGTATCGCAGGCCACTTGGGATTGAATAACCTGATCATGTTCTATGATTCGAATGATATTCAACTTTCAAGCGATACAAATGCCGTCACAAGCGAAAATGTTGCAAAAAAATACGAAGCCTGGGGCTGGAAGGTAGTCGAGATCGAAGGTAATAACGCCAACGAAATTCGCGACGCCCTGCGTAATGCACAAAAAGAATCGTACTGTCCTACTCTTATCGTGGGAAAAACGATCATGGGTAAAGGAGCCGTCACCAAAGAGGGTGCATCGTATGAGCGGAAATGCGCGACTCATGGGATGCCCTTGAGTGAAGCCGGAGCCAGTTTTGACGGTACAATTAAAAACCTCGGAGGAAATCCTGAAGATTCGTTCCGGGTCTTTCCCGAAGTACAGGAATTATATGACAACCGGAAAAAAGAGTTGAAACAAATTGTTTCTGAAAAATATGCAGAAAAAGCTGCATGGGAAAAAGCGAACCCGGAAATGGCGGCAAAACTGAAGTTCTGGTTATCCGGAAAAGCTCCCGAAATCAATTGGGAAGCCATCGAACAAAAAGGCGATCAGGCTACGCGTGCCGCTTCATCTACCGTTTTAGCAACATTAGCAAAACAGGTGGGTAATATGATCGTTTCATCGGCAGATCTTTCCAATTCCGACAAAACGGACGGATTCCTGAAACAAACAAAAGCTTTCACTAAAGGAGATTTTTCCGGAGCGTTTCTACAAGCCGGCGTATCTGAGCTTACAATGGCGTGTTTGTGTATCGGAATGGGGCTGTATGGCGGTGTAATTGCTGCATGCGGTACTTTCTTCGTCTTTTCCGATTATATGAAACCGGCCATCCGGATGGCGGCATTGATGGAAGTTCCCGTTAAATTCATCTGGACGCACGACGCTTTCCGTGTAGGAGAAGATGGCCCTACTCACGAACCGGTAGAACAGGAAACTCAAATCCGCCTGATGGAAAAACTGAAAAACCATAAAGGACAAAATTCAATGCTGGTCTTGCGTCCGGCGGATGTGCACGAGACCACCGTTTCGTGGAAACTGGCAATGGAAAACACCCACACACCCACAGGATTGATACTTTCCCGTCAGAATATCAAAGATCTCCCATCCGTTTCAAACCGTTATCAGGATGCATTGAAAGCTTCTAAAGGAGGATATGTGGTCGAATGTGACGGACATGCGGATATTATTCTTTTGGCTTCAGGTTCGGAAGTATCGACCTTGGTTGAAGGAGCTGAATTATTGAGAAAAGACGGAATCAAAGTTCGAATCGTCTCCATTCCGTCCGAAGGATTATTCCGCAGCCAGAGTAAAGAATATCAGGACTCCGTCATTATCCCCGGCAAAAAGATCTTCGGTTTGACGGCAGGTCTTCCGGTTAATTTGCTGGGTCTGGTTGGAGAAAACGGTAAGATCTGGGGATTGGAATCGTTCGGTTTTTCCGCCCCCTATAAAGTCCTTGACGAAAAGTTGGGATTCACAGGAGAAAATGTTTATAATCAGGTAAAATCAATGTTATGATAGGTTTAGCATCCGACCACGCAGGTTACGAATTGAAACAATTCATTAAAACATATTTAGATAAGAAAGGCATAGCCTATATTGATTTTGGAACCGATGCTCCCGTCAGTTGTAATTATGCGGATTACGGGCATTTATTGGCTGCTGCTGTAGAAAAAGGAGAAGTTTATCCGGGAATTGCTGTCTGCGGAAGCGGAAATGGGATTAATATGACCGTCAACAAGCATCCGGACATTCGATCTGCTCTTTGCTGGTGTGCGGAAATTGCCCATCTTGCCCGTCTCCACAATGACGCAAATATATTAACTCTCCCGGGACGGTTTCTTTCAATGAATGAAACGGAAAAGATCTTGGATGAATTCCTGAATACCGCTTTTGAAGAGGGGCGACATCAGGCAAGAATTGATTCGATTCCGGTAAAGACAACCCGTTAGTCTGCCATTCTTGCGATTTTTTTTTAAATAGGTTCCCCATCAATAGGCGCTACTATATCCTTAAATTCATTACTCTCATTTTTCTCATTTTATTTTTAAAAATGTTTTAGTCAACTACGTTTTTGTCTAAAGTGACGCACAACTCAGAATAATTCATGACTGATTGAATTATCCATTGCATTGGCTTTTTAATCTACAGGTTCGTTTCCTGTCATTTAAGTTAAAAAGGAGACATTTTAAGCCTCTTTGTTAGAGAATAAACCTTTTATGAGAAAAATTCAACCTCATTCTCAAAAATAATAACGAACTTGCATTTGTTAAATTTCCAAATGTGCAGCAAAGAATAAATATTACAGAATATCTGCAATTTAATACTATATAGTTGTTCACTTATTAATTTCAATTATGACAATGACGAAAAACAAACGAAATTGGTTTTCCTTATGCATATTGACATTCCTTTGTCTTGTGCCGGGAATAACTATCGCACAGAACCTCAACGTGGAGGGTTCTGTTACCGATGAATTCAATGAAACACTCATTGGTGTATCCGTACGGATAAAGGATACCAATACAGGGACCACCACGAATAATGAAGGTCGTTACACTCTGCAAAATGTCCCTCAAGGTAGTATACTTGTATTTTACTACATTGGATATCGGGACCAGGAAGTTAAAGTCATCAGTGAAAAACTGGATGTGAAGATGGAACCCGATAATCAGCAACTGGAAGAAGTCGTTGTAATCGCTTACGGACAACAGAAAAAGGTTACCATAACAGGTGCAGTATCCAATGTAGGAGGTAAAGAATTGTTGAAGTCTCCTGCAGCATCACTGGGTAATGCCCTTGCAGGAAAACTGCCCGGCTTGCAGTCTGTCCAGTATTCCGGTATGCCGGGAAGCGATGATCCTCTTATCCGTGTGCGCGGTATAGGTTCATTGAACAGCGCCGAGCCACTGGTATTAGTGGATGGAGTAGAACGTCCTTTCAGTCAGCTTGACCCCAATGAAGTGGCCGACATCAGCATATTAAAAGATGCTTCCGCTACGGCTGTATTCGGAGTACGGGGCGCCAACGGGGTGATCTTGGTTACCACAAGACGTGGTCAAAGCGGCAAACCATCTGTTTCGTTCAGCGCTCAGGGAGGTATTCAACAAATCACAAATTTCCTTGAGCCGGCAAACTCCTACGAATACGCCATGGCTTACAACACGGCGCAGAAGACTGACGGGGTAGCCAAAGAGAATTGGAAATACAAAGACGAAGCCATTCAACACTTCAAGGACAGGGATATGCTGATGGTTTATCCCGACACCAACTGGTTCGATTACCTGATGAAAGACCATGCGTGGCAAAGCCAGTATAATGTAAATATATCGGGAGGAAGCGAAAAAGCGAAATACTTCATTTCTGCAGGAATGTTTGATCAGGATGGACTATTTAATACATTCAGTCAGAGCCCGGAAGCAAACTTCAAATACCGCCGCTATAACTATCGCGCCAACATTGACCTGACCTTATCCAAACTCAGCCAGTTGTCGGTCAATATCGGCGGACGTATTGAAAACCGTAACAGTATCGGTGGAGGAGAAGGCGGAATAGGCAGCGGTGGCGATGGCGGGTTGTTTGCCAACCAAGGACTGCTGAACAGCGGTATGCCGATGGCGGGCTATGGACTTGACTCCGAAGGACGCCGTATCATTGCTGATCGCGCTCTGGTGGGCGACTATAGCGGCGATGCTTTGGGACGCATATACGAACTTGGTTATACGAAACAAAGCAAGAATACGGTGAACCTGGACTTACAATACCAGTTGAAACTTGATTTTATTACCAAAGGATTGGATTTCAAAGTGAAAGGTTCGTACAACGCAAGCTATACAGCCGAAAAGAACCGCGAACATGGATTCGGATCAGGTATCAGATACAGGGCAACTATAGCTCAGGGAGAATTTGAAGCCGACGGATCGCCTAAAATCGTATTAGTGAAAGAAGGAGATTCATGGCCTTTGCCCTATAGTGAATCCAAATGGGACGACAGAAACTGGTACGCCGAAGCCAGCCTCAATTACGCGCGTAAATTCGGAAGTCACAATATTGGAGCCTTAGTGCTTTACAACCAATCCAAGAGATATTATCCGTGGGATTCGCAAGGATTATATACGTCTATACCTTCCGGATATGTGGGAACGGTGGGACGTATTACCTACGATTATGCCACCCGGTATCTGGCGGATTTCAATATGGGATACAATGGTTCCGAGAATTTTGCCTTGGGCAGGCGATACGGCTTCTTTCCCTCCGCTTCCATCGGATGGATCCCTTCGGCCGAAGAGTTCTGGGAGCCGATCTCTACGATCGTTCCTTACTTGAAACTCCGTACTTCAGTAGGTAGGGTAGGGAATGACAATACAAACAACCTGCGTTTCCTTTATTTGCCGGGTAGCTACGGGTTTTTTCAAGGTGGTCATGGTGACGGTTTCATAGCAAATAGAACAGCAAACTTCGGAACCAACAACAATACCTGGATGCCGGGAGCCCGCGAAGTTTCGATGGGAAATCCTTTCGTAACATGGGAAACAGCCACGAAACAGAACTATGGACTTGACCTTAAATTAATTAAAAACAAACTGAGTGTTAATGCCGATATCTTCTTTGAAGACCGTAAAAACATCCTGGTCTCAAACGAAACATCGCTTGCCGCAATTACCGGTATGAAATCAAGTTCTGTAAACTTCGGACGTGTAAAAAACCACGGTTATGAATTCTCCATAAAATGGGAAGACAAGATTGGCGATGTCGGCTATTCCATTGCGCCAAATATTTCGTCTGCCCGTAATAAGGTCATCGAAATGGCCGAAGTGAAGCAGGATTACGACCACCTGTACCATACGGGGCTTCCGGTAGGGCAGCCTTTTGGCCGTGAATTTTTCGAACTTTACGAACCGGGAAAAACCGAAGAACGTTACTTTGATAAATACGGAACAGATATGCCCGACCAAGGGGTAGTTGTAAAGGAGGGCGACTGTGTTTATGTTGACCTGACCGGAGACGGAAAAATCGACTCTAATGATCAACATGCGATTGGATTTACCGATGTACCCGAATACACCGCTTCGGTAAATTTTAGTTTGAGCTACAAGAATTTCGACTTATCGATGATGTGGATCGGTGCAACCAATGTTGACCGGCAATTAGGTGCGTATTACCGTCCGGCATTTGGCACAGGTAACCAGTCGATGTTGAATAAATGGATTTACGACAACAGTTGGACAGAGGAAACAGCAAGCACGGCTACCTTGCCACGCCTTACATTTGTCAATACAAACCACAACATTGAGATGTCGCGGTTATGGATGGTTGACGCTTCGTATGTTCGCCTGAAGAATGTCGAAATAGGTTACACATTCAAGATTTCGGGTGTTCCGCAAATAAAGAACATCCGTCTCTATGCTTCGGGATATAATCTGCTGACATTCTCGAAATTTAAAGCTAACGACCCTGAAAGCAGGGGCGGTGAGTGGGGTGTGTTTATAAAATACCCAATGACACGTGTTTACAATTTTGGTATAAACGTAAATTTTTAATGCATCCGAACAATGAAAACAATAAAAACAATAAAAAGAGCGACAAGCGATACTAAGGTATGGAGCTTCGGCTTGATGATAGGCGTTTGTTCGTTTTTCTCCTGTGTTGACGATATCAATTTCGGCGATAAATTCCTTGAGAAAGCTCCAAGTGTTGACGTCAACATCGACTCTATATTCTCGAAAGGAGAAAACGCAAAAGAGTTTTTGTGGCATATGTACGGTAGTCTTAACAGTCCGTTTACTTACAATGCGATGATAGGCTACAATCCCCTCGAAGCGTTAACAGACATCACCCACAGCTACAATGACTGGGGGCAGGTAAATTACAATTACTATCCGGGTACGCTGACCGAGGCTAATCAGGAAGGATGGGAACCTATGGATAAGTTCCCGTTTGCCGGTACCAGCAACGGTAGTAACAGGACAGGAATTTGGATTACAATCCGTAAAGGATGGATTTTCTTGGAGAATATAGACCGCGTACCCGATTTGAACGATACGGAAAAAAGCCGGCTCAAAGGCGAAGCCTACATGATAATGGCTACTCGCTACTTCGACGCTTTCAGGAACTTCGGCGGATTGCCTCTTGTAGACCACGCATTTCTGACAGGCGAATTAGTTGAAGGAGGACGAGCCACAGCAGAAGAAACC
>JAIRZF010000251.1 GCA_031267385.1 Dysgonamonadaceae bacterium
AGCGCTTTCTTGTCCGTGGAGGGCAGTAATACATGCCGCCAATATTCCCATTATTACAAGTTTCTTCATACGTACATAATTTGTTTTTAAAAAGTCATAAAGTCAACTAATCTGCTATAGAAGTACATAAAACGATTGATATATCCTGACTTTTTCACGGAAATTTTACTCTAAATTCCTGATTTTTCCCTATGCCCCCAAAAGTTTTCATCTGACTTTTCATTTTAATTGTAAAGCAACCCCTTTTGCTTATGCTAAAATTTATTCCGCTTCATTCCACCACACATCTCTGCATTGCCAGAATTGGTTCGAAAAAATCGCAAATTAGTAAAATTATCCGATAATTTTGATCCTAATGTTTCACTATGATCTTCCGTATTTCCGGTTTGGCATTAATTCCGTCATAAATATGTACAAAATAAATACCATTTAATAATCCGGAAGTATTAAAATTTACGTTTTCTCCGCTGCTACTTGCCCGTTGCAACCAATTGCCCTGATTATCATATAAACGGACGTCGAAAGGCGACTTTTGAAGCTTGCCTGAGAATTGTTGATTCAGAGCAATTGCCGTTTGGTCAATTGCAATTGTCAGAATATTGGATGCCGGATTGGGGTAACACGTAAAATAGGGAGAACATTCAATATCAAAATTTTTGTATATTGTAGAATTAGCCCCGCAAACATCTGTAAAGTTAACCGATACTTCTATCTGACCGCAGGCGGTACCGTCAAAGATCGTAAAATAATATCCCTGAAATTCCGGAATCCAGTTGATTGCTGATGTAGACCAGATAAAATTACTTCCGGTCAGAGGTATTCCTCCTGATAACGGACGATACAGGCCGATCTCTCCTCCATAAGATTCTGGATCTCCTTGCATTATCGCTTTTCCGATTTTCAAACTTTGTATACCCGATTTCCAGATCGCAACATCCTTTTGAATAAATTTTGAAGTTCCTTGTACCTCGTACGAAGCTTTTACCCATTGTCCAAAGTTGGTATAGCTTGAACTCCCGACCAATACGGAATTTCCGGAAGCGCTAATGATTACCAAATCTGAAGAAACCGTCCACGAAGGCGAAACTCCAGCAGGTAAATTTTGTATTGTAAAAGTAGTGTTGGCGCAAATGTAATCAGGGCCGGTGATGGAAGGCGGATAATCCCCGACAGTTTTACTGTCTCTTTCCGTTTGTGCCGCTAAAAAATTTGTAAACAAGCATAATGCCATTATTAATGTAATTGTATTTTTCATATTGTTTCTACTTTTTAATGCTATAATTTTATTTTTAGAAAATCCAGTTTATTTTTATATCTTCTGCCTTGAGTATTAGGATCCGGTACTTTTTACTTTCATATTTCAGTGAATTGGGACGTTTACCGGAAAAATACAAAAAGCAAATATTTCGTATGTAATAAAAAACGTTTCATGAGAAATGATGATAAAGACCGCCCGAAAGTCCTTCCAACTACTTTCGGGCGGTACTGCTCAATTCAATGTTATTATCTGTTTCCCTTCTAGGGGGACATCAATCTATTTTTCAAAAAACAGTACAATATCCACGCCTGGAGTGACATTACGATAGCCGGAGAAGAAGTGATAATACCTTCTTCCTACGGTACTGTTGGTACCTGTCCAATAGTCAGTATAACCGGTCACTATTCTTGCACTACTCCGGTCATAACAGATCAAAAGATTATCACCTTCCGTCATGGTTGTACCGACAACCCCTCCCTGTGTTACCTTTATCCGGTAATCGATACGTGCGGAACCTTGAGAAACATAGGCTGTCTTTTTAATAGGAACCAGCTGCCAACCGGTGTCTTCACCAAAAGCTACCGGTTCGCCCAAATTGAGCCAGGCGCTTACAGTGGCGTCGTTCGTAGCATCGCCTACGTTTTTATCGTCGGGAATAGTTCCGGCCGCTTCATCTTCCAGAGTATAGAGCGGATGCAAAGTATATTGATATTGATACTGTAATTTCAAATCACTCGCAACGTTAGGATCTTCACGCATCAAGTTAAAAAAGCGAACATATTCAACCGTATCCGTGTCAAACGACGTACGGTCGGGAAGATAATTATCCGGTTCTTCAACTACTAGCGGTGGCTGATTATAATCATAAAGTATCAAACCTTGCTTTTTCCCAGCTTGTAACGTTACCGTTTGTTCGTAAGCTAATTTCATGGCAGTACCTTGATAAAGTTTGATAGTCGCCGTTCCGGGATTTGTTGAATAGTAACGGCCCAGCTGCGTAGGAATTGTATTCCATGAACTAAGCGTTACTACATTACCATGTGTTACATCGACGCCATTTAGTTCTACTTTCAGAAAATTGTAGGCCGTTCCGCTGGGAACCGGTATTTCGTTATGAAACTGTACGAGCGCTACATTATCTGCAGGACGGGAATCAAACTCTATTTCATGTTTTTCGCACGATGCTATGAAAAACGCTGTCGCCAAAATCATGCCTGTATATTTTAATCTTTTCATATTGCTATTTATTTTAATTATTATTAATTAGCCGGATATTCGCCCGGATATGCAAACCAAGGGATGGAGCAATGATAATTATCTGCTGTTCCCGGTATGGGTTTGAGCGCCTCCAATTTAGACAAGTTCCATACATATTCCGAGTTATAACGCGGACGGATACGGTACATGGGCGAACCTTCATTCAGTACATTAAAGACGCTACTACGGAATTCGACGTCCCGTGCAGCCGGCAAATAGAACCCTTTGTAAATCCTGTCGGACCGGCTTTCCGCTTTATGATCAATCAGGTGATCGGATGTCCACCCGTTATTTAACGATGGATAACCGCCCGTATAGTCGATATCGTAGTGGTATTTGCGCAAATCTACCCAAGCCTCAAAAGCCCCCCAGGTATAGAGCGCCGCCCATTTCTGCATCATAATGTGAGAAAGGGTCAGGTTGGCTTCTCCCAAACCTTCCACAAAAGGGCCTGCATAATATTCGTCAGCCAGCGTTTGGAATGTAGCTGTTGTAATTTTATCACCGCCGGCAGCCGAACCTTGTGTTCCCGGGTGTAATTGCCCCTTGTTAAAATCTAAATCCGCCTTTATTCCATCCTTGAATGCAATGTAAGCATTTCCCCTGTCGCCTTTTTTCCAATATGCTTCTGCCAGACAGAATTTAATTTCTGCACAGGTACTTAATATATAGGGCGCCTCATCATGGAAAAGATAACGGCCTTTTCCGTCATTGGGCAACGTAGTCGTTCCGTTTTTCACAGCATCTGTGCGTCCATAAAACTGAGGTGTAGTAACGGCTTGCGGACTGGTGCGCGAAATAACGGTTTGACCGCCATAAAACCGGTAATATTTAACAGAGTCGGTTCTGTTGATATTGCTGTAATTGGGATCGGAAGTCGTTGCTAATCTGGCAACCGCCCGTGGGTCGAAATGTCCCGGCAGCGATACGGCAGTGTCGCAAATAATTTGCGTAGCTGCCAATTCGTAAGGATAGTATTCTGCCCGAAGGCTGTCTTCATGGCTTACGCCTTCCAAATCCACTTTCATTCTTTTATTGGTTCCATCCCATACGGGTACCGTGCCGGTCATCAACTGCACCGCATAGTCGTTCTGGATATAACTAACGCCTAAATTACCGCGAGCCGTTCCCAGGTAGTTGTTGTAAGTCGTATAAGTGGCGCTCTGCGAACCGCCGGCTACTTTTACCATGGCGTCGTCGGCAGCCGACTGGAACGACAGTCCGGCATAGCGGATCAGGTCGTCGGCATATTTCGATACAAAATCCGTCTTATTGGACAAAGAAGCCAGGTTTCGCACCAATACGGCATACGCAAATTTTTTCCACTTGTCGGCATTACCGCCATAAACCCAATCATTGGCAGTCAGTTTGGAACTATAAATCGTTTTATCCTCCATCTCAAGATATTTAATACCTTCCAACGCCCATGCACGTACTTGTTCGTAGATGTCGTACTGATAGTCATAATCAAACGATGTAACATTTTGGTTGAGGAACTGTTTCAGTGGCGCTTCGCCATAGAGTTTGGTAAGCATATCCCAACCGTGCGCCCGAAGCACATAACAGATACCAACCAAAGTCCAGTGTTCCTGTTCGATTGCTTCATCCATCATATTTTGCAGATTCATTCCATGATTGAAATAGACCGTGCGCCAAATAACCGCGCCGGCGTCTACCCGCAGAGGGTTATAATGTTGAGCATAAGAACCATAACTGGCAAGATTTCCATTCATCGACCACATTTGCGCTAAAGGAGCTACCGCGTGCAAGTCAAAAGCGATGTCTTGATAAGTTTGTAGCACTCCCGATAAATACAGGTAGTCATCCACATAATCCGGAGCGTCAATGTTTTTGTTCACATCCAAATAATCCTCGCAAGCTGTTAAAGACAGTAAGCAAGCGCAAAACAATATTGATATTCTATTTTTCATATGTACAATTTTTTAATAAATACTTAAAATGTCAGGCTTAATCCACAAGAGAATCCTCTCGGGCTGGGCAGCGCCCAAGTGTCGTAGGCTTCGCCGCCAATGCCGCCGGCGGAAGCCGAAACGGTGTTGCCCACCGCATCAATACCGGAATAATTGGTAATCGTAAACAAGTCGTTCCCCGTTACAAAAACGGTAGCGTAACTGATCAATCCATTCGTGAAAGTTCTCAATGAACGTTGCGGAATCGTATAAGCCAGACGGACTTCCTGCATTCGGAGGTAATGTACATCTTTTTCAATCCAGTCCGGGTCGAGACCGGTATAGAGCGTTGTTCCGGTCAGGCCTGATGTGACTGCAATATCATTAACAGTCGGGTGTCCGGTATTTTCATTCCCGTCTTTCAAAACGCCGTTAAAGATAACCGGACCTGCTTCGCGAGCTGTTACCGATTCCCAACTGGAGCCGTTGCTAAACATATAGCGTTTGGTGCCGTTTACCACCGTTGCCCCCAACTTACCGGCAAACATGCCCAAAAGATGCCAGCCTTTGTAACGAATACGGGTAGTAAGACCCAACCGCAAATCCGGTTCACGGTCGCCCAAAGGCACCAGGTCGGTGCCTGCCACCGGGAGACCTGAACTTGGATCAATCAACACCTGTCCTGCGTCGTTCCGTTGATAGTCGTTTCCCAAAATCACGGTGAATGGTTTGCCAACGAAGCCGCCACTACGGATGTTACCCGAATTCCAGGTGTACGCATCATAATACATAGGAACCGGCAAAGCCGTTATTTTCGAGCCTGTATGCGAAAGGTTGAGTCCTAGATTCCACAACAAATCTTTAGTGCGGATAATGTCGCCGTCAATATGCGCTTCCCAACCCCAGGTTTTAAAACTCCCGATATTGCGCGTGTTCGTCACAAAACCGGAAGCATAACTCATACGAAAATCCTGGATAATCTGGTCGTCGCAATGGGTATTAAAATAGGTGAAATTGGCATCGATGCGGTCGTTAAGGAAACGTCCCTCGAAACCGATTTCCGTGGAAGTAGTCATTTCCGGCTTCAAGTCCCGATTCGGGCCGGTAAAGTCATATTTATAACCGCCACCCGTCCAAGTAGTCGGGATGAGTTCCGGATTAATCGCAAGCGGGGAAGCATCCTTACCTACCTGCGCTATAGCGCCGCGGAGTTTGAAAAAATTCACCACTTGATTCCCTTTCAAGAACGGCAATTCGGTGGCCACATAGGAAAATTCGGCTGCCGGATAAAAAAAGGAGTTGTTGGCTTTCGGCAAGGTGGACGACCAGTCGTTACGAGCGCGTAAAGTCAGGTAAGCCATCATGTCGTAACCTAATGCAATTTCGCCCGAGAGCGCCTGTAAACGCCGCGTGGCGACGCGTTTCTTACTGGTTTGCGTTTCCGGGTCCGTATTGTTAATGGATATCAAATCCAGCACGGAATAATTTCTGCCGTAAGAAGAAAGATTGGCGATGCCATTATCCAACTGATGGTAGCCAAAGTGCACTTGTATGTCTAATTTATCATTAAGGAATTTGTTTTCCCAGCCGGCAATGGCATTCAGGTTGTTGTCCGAGAAATTCGCTTTCGTCATGTTGTATGCACCGCCCACTCCGGCAGCAACATTGTAATTATAAGTAGCCCAGTAAGGATGTTCCGAAGCTTCAAAAGTTTGAGCGCCTACATCCGACCCCCATTGTATACGGAGGAACGTATTTTTAGTAGGCGTGATAATAGCCGTGGCATTGCCGATGAAACGGTCGGTTTCATCATAATACTTGTTATGATATAATTGGAACATGGGATTTATCAGGTCGCCATCGACATACCGTTCGGGATAACGCATGTGGCTACCGTCTGGATCCAGATAATTGGTCATATCATCGAAAATAGGCCAGCGCATGGCGTAATATAACGGACCGGAAGTACCTTTCATGGCTTTGTTATTGGTTGTTCCCGCATACTGCATTGATGCTTCAAAACGCAACCATTTGGTGATTTGCGCCTTGCCGGATAAAGACAGATTATTACGCGTGTAATCGGTGGATTTGATAACTCCTGTTTGGTCGGTAAACGAAGCAGTAGCCCGCAAAGTCAATTGTTCCGTTCCACCTTCTACCGAAACATTATGCTTAGAACTAAAACCGGTCTGTAATACCGCGGCAACATTGTCGTAGATAGGAGTACCTTCGGGGAAAAGTCCTCCATAATTATTCAAGTTGTAAAAGTTGGTTACCCCATAGGCTCCATTCATATATTTGGTTTGCCGTTCAGGTATGCCGTAAGCGCTATCCCAGCGGAAAGAGTTGCTGTACGACACCTTGCCTTGTCCCGGCGTCCCCTTGCGGGTGGTAATGATGATGGCGCCGTTGGAGGCATCCGAACCGTAGAGTGCGGCGGCTGCAGCCCCTTTCAGGATGGTCATTGATTCAATGTCTTCGGGATTAAAGTCATTTCCGCGTGAAGAAAAGTCGAGGCTGCGGCTTGCATACTGATCCATATTCGCAAATCCACGGGACGGATTGAAAGAGGAATTGTTCATCGGCACCCCGTCGACTACATAGATGGGTTGATTATTGCCTGTCAAAGAGGTCATACTTCGCAGTGTAACGGTGGTGGAAGCCCCCGGTGCACCGCCGCTGGATACCACATTCATACCGGCAACGCGTCCCTGCAAGGCAGTAATGAAATTGTCACGACCGGACTCAATAATTTCCGACGCTTTTACATTTTGGGCGGAAGATCCTACCGACCGTCCGATACGTTTCAAACCGAATTCACCCGTTATTACTACTTCGCCTAAGACCTCAGCGTCTTCTTCCATCGTAACATCGATCACATTTTTGTCAGCCGTAATCAGAACCGCTTTGTAACCAATGTAAGAAAATTGAAGTACCTGATTATTTCCTTGTACCTGAATCGAATATTTTCCATTCATATCCGTTCCTACACCTCTGCTCGTACCTTGTATACTTACGTTTACTCCGATTAACGGCTCTCCCTGAACATCTACCACGGTTCCTGTTACCGTTCTTCCTGTTTGTTGTACATCGGCCGATTCGCCGGAATCCTCTCCGCCGGCCAATGCGTAACTACCCGGATAACACAAAAGAAATCCGGTCACAAGCATACTCAAAAACTTCTTACCTTTTCGTGTTGTCATACCATTAAGTTTAAGTTTAAGTTTAAGTTTAAGTTTAATTTTAATTATGCATATACAATGTATATTCATTATACTAGTTAACAATTTCTTATTTTTATGTCGGTCTTGCAAGCTGTTCCTTTTTCCGGATCAATAAACACAATCCGATAAAAGTGAATAAAGCATTGAATATCAGTCGTTCATGGCTGAATTCATACCCATTGAACCAGGCTTTGGAATTGATATCCAAAACCAGACACAACACTGGCGATACAATGGCGACCCAGGGCGCATATTTGTCCCGGACTCCCCGTTTAGTCAGAATACCGAATACAAACATCCCCAATAAAGGGCCATAGGTGTAACTTGCCAATTTGTAAACCGTATCGATCACAGAGGCATTATTCAACATATTGATGATAATGATTACCAATCCCATGATTATTGCCATACCGATATGCACTTTCTTCCGGATATTCGCTACTTCATTTTCGGTTTTTGTCTTCGGACTCTTAAGGATATCGACGGTGAAAGACGTGGTAAGAGCCGTCAACGCCGAACCGGCGGCAGCATAAGCGGCAGAGGTCAGACCGACGATGAATAAGATACTGACAATCACCGGAAAATAACCCTGCGTAGCAAGAAAGGGGAACGCTTCGTCTCCTTTTCCGGGCAATGCAATGTTATTGACTGAAGCATACGAATACAGCAATACTCCCAATACAAGAAAAAGCAGGTTGATAAAAACCTGCAGGATACCGCCGGTAACCATGTTTTTTTGGGAATCCCGGAAATTTTTGCAACTCAGCGTTTTTTGCATCATATCCTGATCCAGCCCCGTCATCGCGATGACAGTAAAAACGCCGGCAAGGAACTGTTTGAAAAAATAACGCTTATCGTTGACATCTTCAAAAAAGAAAATTTTCGACATTTCGGAGTCGTTAACCACCGACAACAAGCTTCCTCCATTTGTTCCCAGATTCCGGGCGATGTAATAAATGCATAATCCGACCGATACAATCAAACAGAACGTTTTGAGCGAATCTGTCCATATCAGCGACTTTACGCCTCCGCGAAAGGTGTATAACCAAACAATTCCCACCGTAAAAACCACATTGAGAATAAAAGGCAGTCCCAGCGGAGTAAAAACCAGTAGTTGAAGCACTACACAAACGATAAACAGGCGAATGGAAGCGCCCAACATCTTGGATATAAAGAAAAACCAGGCGCCGGTATTATAAGTTGCCGACCCAAACCGGTTTTCCAGGTATTCATAAATGGAAACCAGGTTCATCCGGTAGAAAAGCGGTATCAATACGAACGCAATGACAAATTGTCCGACAGCAAAACCCAATACCATCTGCATATAGGAAAAACCGCTTCCGGCCACCATTCCGGGAACGGAAACAAACGTGACTCCCGAAATTGCAGCGCCAATTGTGGCAAAAGCGACAACGTACCAGGGCGATCTCCGATTACCGGAAAAGAAACCGGCATTGTCGACCTTCCTGCCCGTAAAATACGAAACGGAAAAAAGGACGGCAAAATAGGCGGCAATAGTGATTAATACGAGTATCGGAGACATTGCTAAATTATAAATTATGAATTAATTATTCTCTATATAGTAAATACGGCTTACGTTGTTTTTTGAATTTTACAACGTCTTCTTTCCACATTGCTTTGATTTCATCCGCACTTTTACCCTGTTTGATCATTTTTCGTACATAATCTACTCCGATCAATTTTTCGAAGAAAGGACGGAAAAAATAATCATCCAGATTTAAATTCCGGTAGGCGTCGATCACGTAACTCAGATCGATTCCTTTTTCCAGGATCGTTTCATCCGGGAGCGTACTCAGATTCACGCCGTAACAAAGCCTGTCCTGTTGCGGTGGCTCCTTTGCAGAAGACATGCTGCGCGGCGTGAAAGTAAAATCGTAACCTTTCATATTCGGATGCCCATACACCTGAAAGGGTAAATTTGTCCCCCTGCCTAAGCTGACCGGAGTAGCCTCGAAATAGCATATGGAAGGATACAGATAAACAGAAGTCATATTGGGCAGGTTGGGCGACGGCGGAATCGGCAGGCGATAAAGCGTTTGGTGCGTATAATTCAGGCAAGTGATCACTTTCAGATCGCATATACGCTTTTCCGGAAGCCATTTTTCTCCGTTTACCATCAGGGCGAGTTCGCCGAGCGTCATTCCGTGAACTACCGGAACAGGTAACCAGCCAACGCCGGATTTATGCTTCATATCAAGTATAGGGCCGTCCACGTAATGCCCGTTCGGATTCGGACGATCGAGGATTATCATGTGTTTGTGATGTTCCGCGCATGCATCCATCAACTTCACCATCGTAACATAGTAGGTGTAAAAACGCAATCCGACATCTTGTATATCCACGATCAAAACGTCGAATTTATCCATGGATCCCGCGCCGGGCTTACTTGTATTCCCATCATAAAGCGACAGAATAGGCGTTCCTGTTTTCGGATCGACCGAACCGGCTACATGATCGCCGGCTCCTGCATCGCCACGAAAACCATGTTCAGGAGAAAAGACGGCGACAAGCTTAAATTTATTTTCCACCAGAACGTCCAGTAAATGTTTATCTTTCACCATCCCCGTATGGTTGGAAAAGAGCGCGATGCGTTTTCCCTCCAATAAAGGAAAATATTCCCCGGTACGTTCCGCTCCAACGACGACCGGCTCGGAGAATGATTGAAAAACATTCAACAGACTCAAAATCAATATATAAGTAAATTGTCTCATCCGTATAAAATTCATTTTTTATCTTTTTTCAATCCGTATCCCGGATCGATCTTCAACAGTGATACGGCAATGACCGGAACAATACTACAAATCATCACCCAAATAAAGAAATGATTGTATCCCAACAGTTCCTGCAACCAGCCTGCAACCATGCCGGGCAACATCATGCCCAGCGCCATAAAGCCCGTACAAATTGCATAGTGAGCCGTTTTATGTTCGCCTTCGGAATAATACATCAGGTAAAGCATATAGGCCGTGAAGCCGAAGCCGTAACCGAACTGTTCAACCGCTACACAGAGATTGATTACAAACAAGTTGTCCGTTTGGGAAAAACTCAGGTAAACGAAAGTGACTGCCGTCAACAACATACTGAGGGTCATAGGCCACAACCATTTTTTCAGTCCGCCTCTTGATACGGCAATACCTCCGATAATTCCTCCTACCGTCAATCCTATAATACCGATTGTACCATATACAAAACCGACTTCTCCGGTACTCAACCCCAATCCTCCCACTTCTTTTGAATCCAACAGGAAGGGATTAATTAATTTCAGCAATTGCGCTTCGGCAAAACGGAAAGTCAACATGAAAAACAAAGCGGCTGCCACTTGCGGTTTGCGGAAAAAAGAGACAAATGTTTTTACAAATTCTCCCAAAATCTGGTCTGCCGTTAGAGAGACCCGTCGATTATCGGAATCCGGTTTCGGTAAAATAAATTTATGGTAAAAACCAAAAGCGATAAACAATCCTGCAAGCGTAAAGAAAGTGATCGACCAGGCGAAAGCAATATTTCCGGATACCCTTTCCAGGAAACCGGCCAGAATAACCAGTACACCTTGCCCCACGACGGTAGCGATCCGGTAAAAAGTGTTCCGGATACCTATAAACATTGCTTGTTGATTCGTATCCAAACCATGCATGTAAAATCCGTCTGCGGCAATATCGTGAGTCGCCGAAGCGAAAGCTAATAACCAGAAAAAAGCCAATGTGGCCTGAAAAAAGAATGGTACGGGCACACAAAAAGCGATGCCGGCGAAGCCGCCGCCCAGTACAATTTGCATGGTAACGATCCACCAACGTTTGGTTTTCAGTAAGTCGACAAACGGACTCCAAAACGGTTTGACAATCCATGGCAAATAAAGCAAACTTGTATATAAAGCAATATCGCTATTGGAAATCCCCAGCCGTTTATACATAATTACAGAAATGGACATAACTGCTACGTACGGCAAGCCTTCCGCCAGATAAAGCGAAGAGATCCACGCCCAGGGCGATATTTTTCCATCCGGTGTATTTTTCATATTGTCTCGTTATTGATCCGTTTGCCCGTTCATTCGTCTTCTCGCCAGAATTTCAATGGTACGGATCTTATCCTTGTAAAAATTATGCATATTCGTTTTATTTACATCCAGCGAGGCATCCGAATTATCGTCCCAGCGCCGGCATAAATAAAGAGGTTCATAAATGCGCCCGATTTGATAATTCCTCGAAACAGCCAATCCCACGGCATAATCTTCGCCATAACTGGTATTGGGGATTTTGATTGCCCGCAATACCGGGGTATAAAATGCACGTGGAGCACCCAGACCATTGATACGCAAAGCATTGTTCCGCCCGTTATCCGGTGTCCATTCGCGGTGGTCGATGATTCCGGGAGGAATGTCTTCGAGTTTGAAATTCACCATCTTATATGTTCCGACAATCATCGCGCAATTTTGTTTGTAAAATGCATCGACTACGTTCCGGATCACTTTTTTGTCGATATACAAATCGTCGCTGTCGAGTTGGATAGCGAATTTGCCGCATTGCGGATGCATAACGGCTTCATTCCAGCAGCCTCCGATACCCAGGTCTTTACGTCCGGGAACGACGTGGATCAGACGTTTATCCGTCCGCGCGATTGAATTTAATATTTCTGTGGTTTTATCCGTAGAATGATTATCCACAACGATCAGGTTGAACGAAAAATCCGTTTCCTGCATCAATACCGAACGGACGGCATCTTCGATGGTCTTTTCACGGTTGCGTACCGGAATAATGACCGATGCTTCTACCGGAAACACTCCGGCGGAAAATTCCATATCCGCAAATTCCGGTTTCATCCACGCGCCGGTATCTTTCAGATAACGGGTACAGGCTTGTTCCATTTCGATCTGTACCTGCCTGTTTTTCGGATCTACATAATCGAACAGTTTTTCCCCCGAT
The DNA here is from genome assembly GCA_031267385.1 of Dysgonamonadaceae bacterium. Lineage (GTDB taxonomy): Bacteria > Bacteroidota > Bacteroidia > Bacteroidales > Azobacteroidaceae > BNXB01. The sequence goes on from JAIRZF010000251.1 coordinate 12,587, forward strand.
TTCCGGGAATCCGTCTCCAATTCCGTGTAAAGAAATTCCTGTAAATGGAATAAACGACGCGTTTTGGATATTTTCAGGCGTAAATCATACAATGCGGCAGCCTCATATTCCGTATCCATTTCGGCTATCGCTTCTTTCAACGCATCAGAACGAAACAACAAAAGCGAACCGAAATCAAAATCATCACGCAAACTACCTTCCTGATAATCAATTACGGGACAGGGCTGTGACGTCCCGTCTTTTATTTTATAACGATCGGCATACAGCATGCCCGAATCGGTATCATCAATTACCTGTAACATCCTTTCTATGGAATAAGCGCCCAATTGCAAAGGCAAAGTCGCCGTATATAATAAGGTATAAGACGTATCGACCAGAGAAGCGATTTTTTTCAATGTTTGAGTTTGGGTCATCTTTCCGGCAGTCAATAACCGGCAACCTTCGGGTAAAACTACTTCCGGCACATTGTGATGTATGACAAAAATATCCTCAATTTCTTCAAAAGCTTGGAGCATCTTTACCGTTTCGGCCACATTTTCAGCCGTGTAGTATGGTAGAAAGCAGATTATCTTTTTATTCTGTAAGTTCATATTGTTAAAATAATCAAATCCGGCTCAAAATTATAAAAAAATTCTTAACAAACAAATAATTTGTCATACATATTATAAAAATGCAAATTTTTATGAGATTTAGTTGTTCAAATGCCGAATATGTATTAATTTTGTAGCAAATTTAGCTTACATTTTCGGATGTTATCCGTTTTCACATAAAAAAATTATGGTCAGTATAACAGAATCTTCTTCGGATTTCCAGCATGTGGATCAAATGTCTGTACATGAAATATTAACCGGTATCAATCAGGAGGATGCTAAAATTCATTTAGCGATAAAAAAGGTCATCCCCCAGGTAGAAATTCTGGTAGATAAAATAACGGAACGAATGTTATCCGGAGGGAGGGTGTTTTATTTGGGGGCAGGGACAAGCGGACGTTTAGGCGTTCTGGATGCCTCGGAAATACCACCCACATTCGGCGTTCCTCCGGGTATTATTATCGGACTGATTGCCGGCGGAGATACGGCCTTGCGTAATGCGGTAGAAGCTGCAGAAGACAATCCGGGCAAGGCCTGGGAAGAATTACAGGCATTTGGGATCAACACTTCGGATACGGTGATCGGCATTGCCGCCTCAGGAACCACACCATATGTCATCGGAGGAGTTAATAAAGCCCGTGAAAACGGGTTGCTGACAGGTTGTATTACATGTAACCCACATTCGCCCCTGGCGCAGGCGGCAGAATATCCCATCGAAGCGGTTGTCGGCCCCGAATTCATTACCGGCAGTACCCGTATGAAAGCAGGGACTGCTCAGAAACTAATTCTGAACATGATCTCCACGACCCTGATGGTCAAGATGGGGCGGGTAAAAGGGAACAAAATGGTAAACATGCAACTGACCAATAAAAAACTGGTGGAGCGCGGAACAAGGATGATTGCAGAAGAATTACAAATACCCAAAAAAGAAGCCCGCGAACTGCTGCTGAAATACGGATCCGTAAAAAAAGCGCTGGATACCGTAGGTCGCTGATCCCTTTATTCTTTAGTTAACAATGCCTTGAGGTATTTTTCGTATATCTCGTGGTTTCTGCGGAGTAAAGACCGCATTTCATCATGAGCCTCTTTGTCGTTTCGCGCCTCAATGGCAGTGTATATTTTTTGTTGAAATTCCTGCGTATATTCTTTTTCTCCATCAATATTGGCATATAAAAAATTCCGCATCCGGGGCAAAAGAGAGAAAATAGGCTCCATGCTGACGATAATCATAGGATTACCGGTTGCTTTGGTAACATTGGTGTGGAAATGGTTGATGATATCGACTTCCATTTGCGTATTGTCCGGATTGCAGTTTTCCAGTTCGACAATACTATCCCACAACACTCTTAAATCCTCTTCCGTGCGGTTTTTGGCAGCAAGACGAGCGATCTGAGGTTCAAAAAGCAACCGCATCTCAATCATTTGGGCTATCAGGTTGGAATCGAATTTTAGGTCGTAATACAAATTCAATGATTTGACGGCGTCTTCGATGCAGATGTCGGACACATACATGCCGCTACCTTTTTTTATTTCAACCAGTCCACGCGCATTCAAACGCCTCAAAGCCTCACGCAGTGCCGTGCGACTAACAGCAAAAGATGCACATAGATCCTTTTCCGAAGGAAGTCGGGCGCCTGGAACCAATTTCCGCTGCTGAATGGCTTCTTCTATTCTTCGCTCAATTTTTTGACTTAAGGTCTGCGAAGTGCCTATTTTTGAAAAAATATCATCCATATTGTTATATGTCATTATCTTGGGTGGCGGCAAAGTTATATGAAATTTTCAAGAATTCCAATTTCAATCAATCCTTCTTTACTTTTTTACGATGGGATCATTAGATGCTATCAAGCAAATTCCGTTGTTGTTTGAAAAAATGCACCCTTTCGACAATCCCACTTTTTGAAATCAATACGGAATATTTCATCAAAGACCAGATCCATTCTTTCGTTTTGTCACAAAGATCGGATTCCGTTGATGAAAGCAGGTCGATCCCGAAAATTTTGAAAAAACAAGACCTGAACGAATGACTTTCCACATAAATACAGTTGTTGTCGAAGAAATTGTTTGAAAGAAAGACTGTAAACGGCGCTCCGGAAAGCATTTTGCCGGCAGAGACATCCTGTTCCAAATCATTCAGGAGAGAGTATGCTTCCTCTTTTAATTTATCGATCTCTTCTTGTGACAACAAATTTATTTCGGAAAAATAACGAATATCGGTCACAAAAGGTTGTACCATATTTTTTGCCCAAATGTAATTGATTGGAATTTGTTGAATCATCGTATGGTACGAGATCTCCGATTCTCTTATTTGAGGGGAAATAACAAGCTCCGACATTTTCTGAGGCAGGGTTTCTTTCCTGTGCTGGTAATTCTGTGCGAAAATCCTGAATTTGGAAAGGGTAGGATATTTATACAAGTGGGAAAATGGCAAACCATTCGTCGCCGTATAAAGGCTGGCTTCGGAATTTTTTTTGACTGTTATCAAAGCTTCTCTGATCTGGTTTATCGTTTTGCAATCGCCGTTCTTCAGATCGTCATGAACAAATTTCACATTACAGGCGTCTTTCGATTTGTGTGGAAGCAGCTTGTCCAGCGATATACCCAGGTGAACGGCAATCCGGGAGGCTTCATCCAACGTAAAAGGCATTTCACCGCGAAGCCTGCGGTAGAGGGACTCCTTTCGGATAGGAATAATTTCATAGAGTACATCGACCGGATTCATCCCGTCCGGTGTTTTCTCCTTAATAACACGCACTATTTCCTGATGAAGTCCAAACATATCTGATATAAAAAATTAGGTGATTAAATTATGAATAAATCTTGCAAAAATATACTTTATGTTGTCAGTGTACAAATTTTTCCCCAATGTTTATTGCATCATAACTGTTCAATGAGGCAATGATATCCCGTTGCTGCCGGAAAAAATCAATTCGTTGCTTTTCTCCGCAGGATGAGATTAAAATAGAGGACTTTACTAAATTGTCCATCCAGTTTTTCATGTCTTTGATACTGTTTTGATCATTGAAAGAATAAATGTTAAATCCGAATAACTGGACGATCAATTTTTCAAAATCATCACAGGAAAAGTATACACAATTGGCTGAAAACCGGATGCCGGATACAAATAGCAGGAAAATTGCTCTCTGGGCATTCTTTCCTTCCATAGCGTCATAACTGATATCATCCATCAGGGAAAAAAGTGATTGCTGTTGATTTTCAACATCTTCCCGGGAAAGAATTCCCAGCTTGTGAAAGTAGTTGATGTCAGTCATGTAGGCCAATATTAAATCTTTGGAACATATATAATTGAGTTGTACCGGAAGAGTTTCCCGATATAAAATTTGTTCAAGTTCCAGGATCCTTTCAGGAACAATAAATTCGGAAAATTTACCGTAGTGATCCGTATCTTCATTTTGGGAATAAAAGAACCTGTAAACCCGAAGTTTCGATATGTTCGGATATTTATAAATGTACGGGTGAGGAAATAAGTGTGTGTTACAAAGGATGGACGGGTTATTTCCCATTTTTATCCGTTTTACGCAAGAGATATAATTTTCCTGTAACAAGCAATATTTGTTGATGGAATCGTATTGGTCGCATGGATTGAATAATCGTCTGACATGCGGTTGCTGACTTGTTGAAGAATTGATACTTTTCAGATTATCCAATGAAATATTGAACCTTTGCGATAATTTTACGGCCTCTTCCAGCGAAAAGACTATTTCCCCTCTCAATCGACGATAAGCAGCTTCCTTACTCATCGGAAGGACACTCCTGAGTAAATCTACCGAATTGATACCGGCAGGCGTCTGATTCTTAATAATCTTGATTAATTCATCAGAAAACTTATCCATGTAAATATCGGTATTAGAAGAATAAATAAACAATGCATTTTGATTGTATGCGTACCTAATAAGATATTAAAAAGGGTGTATATTTCGATACACCCTCTAAAAGCGAATCTCGCACGGTAAATAAACGCTGTTTCGAGACATTAATATTGTTGTTCAAGCAGCCATACATCCTGAAAATCGGGGTTGTATTTTGCTTTCACCGCATCACGTTCAGTGGCGGCATCAATTTTATTGTTAAAAGTAGCAACAATTACACGAAACATTTGCTTTTCGTTTTGTGCAATGATCACATTGTAACCTTGCGCCTGCATACGCTCTTTCAACGAAGAGGCATTCGTTTTATTCATGAAACTACCAATAACCACGCTGAATTGTTTCAAACCGGAACCATCGATTGCAGTTATTTTTTCTTTTTGAACTGTTGTCGAGTTATAATAAGAATTGGAAGGCGCTGTTGCAGGCTTTGAAACGGGAGTCATTTCAGTTACCGTCTTTTCTTCTTCCATTTCCTTTTCTTTTGCCTTTTCATAGGCTGCTTTGTAAGCGCTTTCTTTGGATTTGCAAGCTCCCAATGAAAATAAGAGTGTCAGAGCTAACCCGAATAACCAGATTTTTGATTTCATAATGATCGAATTATTTTAATATATAAACTTCTCAAGGAGTTTCAGTCCGCAAAGATAAATAAATCATTCGACAAATTCAAAATCTTCGAAAATCATGGTTTTTTGAATGGTTTGATAGATTCATCTTTTTAGATGTAACAAATCTGAGGCTAAATTGTTGAACTAAAGTATCTGTTACCGTATTTCCGGGAATCGTGTCCCAGCCGAGAAAATCCATAGAATAAGCTGTATTCCACAGGTTTATCTGGTTGTAAATGGGGAGTAATTCCAGATATATTCCTGTATCTCCAAGAAGTGTGTAGTAACCATATGCAGATAAAATACTGTCTTTTGTGCGGTATTCCTGGTATTCAAAAAGCCCGTTTTGAAAATTGTAATAGACATTTTTATCCGGTATTTGCTGCCATTTTCCTTGTAGATCAGCGTCCGTCCCTTTTGTTCCGCCTACAAAAAGTTCATCACATGCAATCAGGAGGAATAAAGCAGTTGAAAATAATATGAATAGCTGTTTGTGTTTCATGTTTTTGTTTATAATACCCCCTTTGTAGAAGGCAGTTCATAATGAAAAATGTCCCTTTTTATCGCCATTTTTATGGCCTTGGCAAAAGCTTTAAAGATACCTTCAATTTTGTGGTGCTCATTTTCACCTTCGGCGGCAATATTCAGGTTCATTTTTGCCGAATCACTCAGAGATTTGAAAAAATGCATAAACATTTCCGTGGGCGTGTCGCCTATTTTTTCCCGCTGAAACCGGACATTCCAGACTAACCAGGAACGCCCGCCGAAATCGAGGGCTACACTACAAAGGCAGTCATCCATCGGGAGACAAAAACCGTAACGTTCTATCCCTCTTTTATTTCCCAAAGCCTGGAATAAAGCCTCTCCAAGGGCAATCCCGGTATCTTCTATCGTGTGGTGTTCATCGACTTCCAAATCACCTTTTACACAAACAGTAAGATCTGCTCCCGAATGTTTTCCTATCTGATCCAGCATGTGATCGAAAAAATGCAGTCCCGTCCGGATGTCGCATTTCCCGTTTCCATCCAGGTTTATATCTATAAAAATATCCGTTTCTTTTGTTTTCCTGGAGATAGTAGCTTTCCGTTCCCCCGCAAATAAAAATTCCGTGATCTTATCCCAGTCGGTAGTCGCCAAGATGCAGGTTTCGGTTAAATTTTCAGAAAGTAAATTTCTGTCGTTCAGGAAGATCGCTTTACATCCCATATTTTTGGCCAGTTCAACATCGGTCAACCTGTCTCCCAAAACAAATGAGTGTTCCAAATCATACTCTCCGGACATATATTTACCCAGCATACCGGTACGAGGCTTGCGGGTGGGGGCGTTGTCTCCGGGAAACGAGCGGTCTATCAGGATGTCGTCAAAAGTGACGCCTTCATTTTCAAACGATTTTAATATCCTGTTGTGAGCCGGCCAAAAGGTTTCTTCAGGAAAAGAATCGGTTCCGAGTCCGTCCTGGTTTGTGACCATCACCAGTTCGAAATCCAGATTTTTCCGGATGAATGACAGGTTTTGGAAGACTTTAGGATAAAATTCCAGTTTTTCCAGGCTATCCAACTGGTAATCCGTAGGGGGTTCGATGACCAATGTCCCATCCCTGTCTATGAAGAGCGCTCGTTTCATTTCAACATTTTCAAAGTTTCTACTAACATTTGGTTTTCAGCTTTTGTTCCGACGGTGATACGGATGCAATTACCGCAAAGGGTGATATTGTTCCTGTTTCTGACAATAATTCCGCGGTCGACTAGGAATTGATACGTTTTGTTTGCATCTTTTGTCCTTACTAACAGGAAATTAGCATCGGTAGGATGTATTTTTTCCACGCAGACCAATTTATTCAGCTCTTTTACAAGTATTTCCCGTTCTTTTAATATCACTGCTATCCAGTTTTTGATTTTAGGATAGTCATTCAACAGGTTTACGGCATATTTCTGAGTCAATATATTGATATTATATGGATATTTTACTTTGTTGAACAGGTTGATAATATCTTCGGAAGCGAAAGCCATTCCAAGTCTGATTCCGGCGCTGGCCCATGCTTTTGAAAATGTTTGCAAGACGATCAGATTGGGGTATTTATTTAAATTTTTCAGTAAGGACGTCCTGTTTGAAAAATCAATATAGGCTTCATCCACAACAACAATTCCTTCAAATTTTTCAATTGTATTTATGATTTCATTTTCGTTCAGGGAATTACCCGTAGGATTATTTGGAGAACATAAGAAAATCAACCTGGTATTTTCATCACAGGCATTTAATAATTCTGTCGATTCAAAATCAAAATTCTCATGGAGGTTTACTTCCCGGTATTCTACATTATTGATCTGAGCGGCAACTTTATACATTCCATAAGTTGGATTCGGGGCGACAATATTATCTTTTCCCGGTTCACAAAATATTCTGATTACCAGATCAATAGGTTCATCACTTCCATTTCCGAGCATGATCTGTTCTTTTTTGACGCCTTTTTGAGTCGCCAGTATTTCTTTCAACGACCATTGCTTGGGGTCAGGATACCGGTCGTATGGAGTATTGAACGGATTTTCGTTTGCATCCAGGAATACGGAGGCTTCTCCGTGGAACTCATCCCTCGCAGAGGAATAAGGTTTTAAAGACCATATATTTTTTCTAACCAGTTGCTCTAATTCTATTGTTTTCATTTGATTTCGTCGATTTAACAATTTTTTATTTTCTTCATTTCCTTCTTATAAAGATCCGGCGCTGATATCCGAAGATCCGTGTTATAAACTTTCGATTCTCAAAGTTACGGCATTTTTATGAGCTTCCAATTGCTCATTTTCGGCCATCACTTCAATAATGGGTCCTAAGTTACGAATTCCTTCCTTAGAAATTTCCTGAAAAGTGATTTTTTTCACAAAACTGTCCAGGTTAACGCCGCTGTATGATTTGGCATAACCGTTTGTCGGGAGGGTATGATTCGTCCCTGAGGCATAATCTCCGGCGCTTTCCGGAGTATAATGTCCGAGAAAGACCGAACCTGCATTGGTGATCTGTTCGGCAAGTTCGATATAATCGGAAGTTTCAATGATAAGGTGTTCCGGAGCGTAACTGTTGGTCATGTCAATGATTTCCCGGATATTTTTCAGAACGATGATTTTGCTGTTATCAATTGATTTTTGTGTCAATTCTTTACGGGGAAGCCTGTCCAACTGTTTCTCAATTTCGCCGGTTACTTTTTCGACCAAAGTTTCTGAAGTTGTGATCAGGATCGACTGGCTATCGGCGCCGTGTTCTGCCTGCGACAGCAAATCGGCGGCGATGAAGGCCGGATTTGCGGTATCATCGGCAATGACTTCCACCTCGGAGGGTCCGGCAGGCATATCAATTGCAACATCTTTCAGGCTAACCAACTGTTTGGCTGCCGTAACGTACTGATTCCCGGGGCCGAAAATTTTATACACTTTCGGGATGCTTTCTGTTCCGTAGGCCATTGCAGCAATAGCCTGAACGCCACCTGCTTTGAATATTTTGTGGACGCCGGATATTTTAGCTGCGAACAGGATTGCCGGATGAATTTGTCCTGTTTTGTCAGGAGGCGAGCACAGTATAATTTCCTTGCATCCCGCAATACGAGCCGGAGTTGCCAGCATCAGTACCGTAGAAAATAAAGGAGCGGTTCCTCCCGGAATGTACAAGCCGACTTTTTCAATTCCAACGGCTTTTTGCCAGCAAAAAACTTCGTGAGCGGTTTCTATTTTTTTTGAAACCAATTGTTGGGATTCATGAAAATATTCGATGTTCTTCATTGCAGTCAGGATAGCAACTTTTAAGTCTTCTGAAACCAATTTTTCCGCGTTATTGATTTCTTCTTTTGTAACTTCCGGTTGAGATAGTTCCACCTGATCGAATTTAGCTCCATATTTTAGTACGACCCTGTCTCCTCCTTGTTTTACGTCATCAAGTATGGACTTAACCGTGTCGAACAGGGAGCTGTTATCTAAAGTAGGGCGGGAGAGGAGTTTGTCCCAATTTTTTCTTTCCGGA
>JAIRZF010000282.1 GCA_031267385.1 Dysgonamonadaceae bacterium
AATCTTGTTAGTAACAGGTTGAAAAATAGGACAAAAAAAACCTCTAAGCTCACAGGATGTAAGGGAGCTATCTGTTTGTCTATTAAATATTTTTGATTTTTTATCCGCGTGTTCCCGCGCGCGCACGAGCCTAGGTAAGTCTCTCTCTCTCTCTCTCTCTCTCTAACATAAACAGCGATCCAACCAAATCTAAAGCGTTAAATTTAGTTAAAAACCAACTAAAACAGAATTGAGAAATTGCCATTATAGTACCGATGTGCTGTATTTTGTGTTCGATTCTCTTTTAGAGAACTCATGCAAATGTAAACATTTATTTCGGATTGCGAAAAAATCGTGCCAAAAAAAGAAAAATAAAGGGAGTTAGAGGGAGTTAGAGGGAGTTAGAGGGAGTTAGAGGGATAGGGGCTTGCAACGCTTATTAAAGCCCTCTGGGCTATGGCGAGAGCAAATCAACGATTTTCTATTGATATTGTTTCCCTACGGGAAACGCACGAACAACGTCTTTGCCCGGAGGGCATTAATATCAATAAAAGGACAAGGATACGAACATTACCCGGTTTTTGCCCGGAGGGCATTAATATCAATAGGAGGTACGTAGCGCGAAAAGGCGCGTAGCGCTAGCATCTTTGTAGACATGTGCGTGAGCGCATGGTAATGATGTACGCCGCTCCGGATGCTGTGTGCCTGTTGTTCACGTGCGCTCACGCACATGTATGCAATCGTCATCGTCATGACCATCAATAACGACGTCGTAGGGGCGGGTTTGAAACCCGCCCCTACACCCGCCCCTACATGGCGGCGGCAAATGCACATTGCGTTTTTCGTGCATTTACCTTAAAAACGACGTGATTTTATTTTGTTATTCCCGGAATAACACCTACCTTTACATCCGCAACGGTTCGAATTCCTCTTTCCGGGGATACGATTAAAATGGGAACCGGGTGAAAATCCCGGACAGTCCCGCTGCTGTAAGCTCTTTCGTTGTTTTGCGAATTCTTCGGGGCCACTACTCCCGACTCTTCCAAAGGGGAGATGAGAAAAAATCCTTTTCAGAGGATTTAGGGGTGGGAAGGCGTGCAAAACAGGAGTAAGTCAGAAGACCTGCCGATGCTTATTATTTATTTCGAAAGCTTTCGAGGAAAAGGGCTGAGAGAATGTGGACTGATTTACGCAAATTCATTTATTTTATTGTTTTGTTGTGTCTTCTTCCGTTTGGAATGGAGGCGCAGGAACATGTTACCGATACTTTGAGTGGAGGATCTCTGAACGAAGTACGTGTATCGGCCTCTTTGCGTCCGTCGGCAACCCGTTCTACAGTTCCTTTGCAGGTGATGGATGCCGGAACTGTCGACCGGCTGGGAATTCAGTCGCTTTCCGATGCGGTACGCCATTTTTCAGGGGTGACGGTGAAAGATTATGGCGGACTGGGTGGGATTAAAACCGTATCAATCAGGAGTATGGGCGCTTCTCATACAGCCGTAAGCTACGATGGAGTCACTCTCAGTGACGCCCGGTCGGGTCAGGTGGATATTGGCCGTTTTTCCCTCGACAACCTGAGTCTGATAACGCTTTCCATCGGACAAGGGGATGATATCTTTCAGCCGGCCCGTATTATGGCTTCTGCAGGATCCCTGAATCTGAAAACCAACCCGCCCATTTTTAAAGATACGAATTATTTGGGGATAATACAAGTGAAAACAGGTTCATTCGGATTTGTAAATCCGTCCTTGCAATATTCGCAAAAATTCAATGATGTATTTTCAGCTGCTGTTTTTGGAAATTGGCAAAGGACAGATGGCGATTATCCGTTTACTTTTAAAAACGGAAATGAAACTGTACACGAAAAACGTAAAAATAGTGATTTGAAGTCGCTGAATGGAGAATTAAACTTATATGGCAATTTCCGGAAAAACGGCCGAGTGAATATCAAGGCTTATTATTATGATTCCGAAAGAGGACTGCCCGGCGCTGTTATCATTGATAATTATTACCCCTCCCGGGAACAGTTAAAAGACCGGAATTTTTTCGCTCAGCTGCATTATGAAAATCTTTTGAGTCACGGGATTTCAATCCGGGGACAAATGAAATATAATTACGCCTATACCGATTATACCAATCCCGTATACAATCAGGAGGATGAATACCGCCAAAATGAATATTATATTTCAGGGTGCCTTTTATATACACCTTTTGATGCATTGTCAGTCTCTTTTGCCGAAGATGCATATATCAACACGCTTTGGAATAATTTCCCGGATTGTCAATTCCCCGAACGTTTTAGCTCGCTGACGGCGTTATCCGTAAAATATGATCATTCACGCCTCACCGTAATCGGAAATCTTTTAGGAACTTTTATCACGGAAAATGTAGATAATGGGACTACTCCGGCAGACAGGAAAAAAATATCTCCCTCGGTAAGCGCTTCCTATTTGCCTTTTGCAGGTACCAACCTGCGGATGCGTGCATCCTACAAAAATGTTTTCCGGGTTCCGACATTCAATGAATTGTATTACTACCGGATAGGAAATACCAACCTGAAGCCTGAAAATACCATTCAGTACAATCTTGGGCTGACCTGGATCGGATCGTTTAATGAGACTTTTCGTTATCTGACGGCCTCTGTCGATGCTTATTATAACAAGGTACAGGATAAGATCATCGCAATTCCCACCTTATTTTTACCCAAAATGATGAATGTAGGAAAAGTGGAAGCCCGTGGGATCGATGTTAATTTAAGTGCAAAAATCCGGTTGAAAAAACATTGGGAAATGACTGTTTCCGGTAATTATAGCTATCAAAAGGCCATAGACATAACGGATGAATCTTCCAAACAGTATAAAGATCAGATTCCATATACACCGGAACATTCCGGTTCGGGAGCCGTGAGTCTGGAAAATCCCTGGGTAAATATCAGTTATAGCTTTATTTTGACGGGATTAAGGTATTCATTCTCACAAAATATTCCTGAAAACCGTATTGATGGATATTATGATCAGAATATTTCCCTGAATAAAACAGTTAAGATCAGGAAAATGAATTTGAAAATACAGGGAGATGTCCTCAATCTTGCAGATCAATCGTATGAGATAATCAAATGGTATCCGATGCCCGGACGCTCGTACCGGTTGTCTCTGAAATGGAGTTTTTAATCGGAAAATATAAACTAAAGAATTCATTACTTAAAAAAATTAAATTATGTTACTTAAAAAATTGAGCTTAAGTGTTTTTGTCTTATCATTGTTTACAATAGTATTGACCTCCTGTAGCGATGATGACCCAATCAATGAGGCGCCGGTTGTAACTACAGGGGCTTACATCCTGAACAGCGGAACCTGGGGAGCAAATAATACGACCCTGACATATTATGATTTCACCACTTCGAATGTGACGAATAATGTTTATTTTACTCAAAATGGCAGAGTGATGGGAGATACCGGAAACGACATGCTCATTTACGGCTCAAAAATTTATTATGCCGTTGCAATTTCCGGTAAAATAGCTGTTACGGATAAAGATGGAGTGTCTATAGGTGAAGATATTCAGTCCGTTGAGGATGGAATCGCACAACAACCCCGTCATTTTGCTGCATTTGAAGGAAAAGTTTATGTTACTTTTTATGACGGTTATCTGGCTTGTATCGACACCGTTAGCCTGGCAATTGAGAAAAAGGTGAAAGTTGGACGTGATCCGGAACAAGTTGCAGTTGCTAACAGAAAATTGTATGTCGCCAATAGTGGAGGTATGGCATATCCCGTCAATTATGATAAAACGGTTTCTGTAATTAGTGTGGACAATTTTTCTTTGTTGAAAACCCTGGAAGTGGCGCCAAATCCCATAGGCGTTAAAGTAGATGATCAAGGCGATGTCTATGTTGCTTCTGTTGACTATAACGGCAACGATGGAGCTTTGCAAAAAATTGATTCCAAGACGGATGCAATAACAGTTATTCCCGGTTTTAAATATGGAGGGAAATTATCACCGGTTAGTAATGGTAAAATGTATGTTATTCAAGCGGCATATGATGAAAATTGGAATGCGGTAAATTCTTATTTTGTTGTTGATACAAAAAACGAAAAGTTATTGACGGATCAATTTATTACCGACGGAACGACTCTGACAGCTCCGGGTTGTATTGATGTTGAGCCCGTATCCGGAAATGTGTATATCGGAGATTCTCCTACATATACCGGCAATGGAGACCTGTATATTTTCTCTCCGGCAGGAAAGTTATTGAAGAAATTTGATGCCGGAGGAGTGAATCCGGTTAAAGTTTGTTTTGTAGAGAAATAGGAAAATTGCAATTTTGAACAAATGATCTCCAATTCAAGATACATCCTTTATATTTCCTGTTTCATCTTTCTGATGTCCTGCACGAGACAAAGTTCCGGGTATGGGACGGAAAATCAGGTTTTGGACCAACATCCGGAAATAAAATATGCACAGGGATTCAGTGTATATAAGTTTGATGACTACACCAAAATAACGATCATGAATCCCTGGGTGAAAGGCCAGGTCATGAGGAGCTATATTCTGGTAGATAAAACAAAGCAAACGCCTGAAAATCTGCCGGATGGAACGGTAATCCGGGTTCCCTTGGGACGTGTGGTCTGTTATTCTTCCGTTCATTGCAGCGTTTTGGATGAACTGGACGTAATCGATTCTGTCGTGGGCGTTTGTGAACCTCGGTATATTGATGTTCCGGCTGTACGGGAAAAAATTAAAGACGGTTCAATTATAGATATAGGAATGGCTTCCAATCCGGATGTTGAAAAAATAATGTTGATAAGTCCGGATGCAATTTTGACTTCTCCGTTAAAAGAAGTAGGATATGGTAAAGTGGAAAACGTAGGTATCCCGATCATTGATTGTGTCGATTACATGGAGTCTACGCCTTTGGGTCGTACGGAATGGATACGATTTCTTGCATTATTGTTCGATAAAGAAACCCTGGCGGATTCGTTATTTGCAAAAACAGAGCAGTCGTACAATGAATTGAAAACCTTGGCGTCATCCGTTAAAGAACGTCCGTCCGTGATGACTGAAAAAGAATACGGAAATATCTGGTATTTGCCTGGAGGACAAAGTTATATGGCTCATTTATTGAGGGATGCAGGATCTGCTTATTTCTGGGAAAACGATTCGACAACGGGTTCCTTGTCTTTTTCTTTTGAAACGGTATTGGATAAATGTGAACATGCCGATTATTGGCTGATCAAGTATTTCAATGATAAAGAACTGGATTACAGTCAACTAGAAGCTGAATATGCACCGTATGCCTCTTTTGATGCGTTCAAAAATAAGAGCATATTTGCCTGTAACACAAGCAAAAACAGGTACTATGAGGAACTGCCGGTTCATCCGGATTATGTACTGAAAGAACTGATTGCCATCTTTCATCCGGAATTATTGCCCGGTTACCGGCAGAAATATTATAAAAAATTGAGAGATGAAAAATAATTTTGACTTGAAGGCATGCCCGCTTGTGAAAGACGGGCATGTTTTTTAATCCTATTCCGTATATTTCCGGGTTTTATTAAACTCTGTCATATCAATGGAATACAGTTCGTTACTTGCTTTTCTGTTTTCCATTCCGCCGATAATATATAATTTCCCATCGGCATATACCATGGAAGCTAACGATACATTGATGCCTATCATATAGAAACCTTCCGTTTGTTTTGTTAAAGTATTATAAACCTGAATCCGCGATCCGTT
>JAIRZF010000318.1 GCA_031267385.1 Dysgonamonadaceae bacterium
GGTTCAGGATGGGCCTGGCTGGTCAAAGACAATGCAGGGAAATTGAGTATCATCAAAGAAAGTAATGCCGGTAATCCGTTGAGTGATGGTTTCACTCCATTGTTGGGATTCGATGTATGGGAACATTCTTATTATCTGGATTATCAGAACAGGAGGGCTGACCACATCAATGCACTCTGGAACATTATCGACTGGAAAGTGATAGAAAACAGATATACTAAATGATATCTGATTATGTGAAAATGAAAGGGGAGCTTCGGCTCCTTTTTTTGTATACAATCAAAACTTATGAATAATCCTTTAAAGATTCTGTAAAATAATGTATCTTTGAAGCTTAATTTCAAATAAAATATCATCTATGAAACCTACATTATTCGTACTTGCAGCAGGTATGGGAAGTCGTTATGGCGGCTTGAAACAACTGGATGGCTTAGGCCCCAACGGAGAAACTATTATGGATTATTCTATTTTTGATGCCGTAAGAGGTGGATTCGGAAAGGTCGTATTTGTTATTCGCCATTCTTTTGAAGCTGATTTCGAAGAAAAAATCGTCAAAAAATATGAAAATGTAATTCCTGTTGAAGTGGTATTTCAGGAGTTGGATTATTTGCCGGAAGGAATTAAACCGGATCCGGAGAGAGTGAAACCATGGGGAACGAATCATGCTGTTTTGATGGGAAAAGACGTTATCAAAGAGCCTTTTGCAGTAATCAATGCCGACGATTTCTACGGACGGGAAAGTTTTAAAATCCTTGCAGGATATCTGTCGGGATTGGAAGGTAAAGCGAACGATTACTGTATGATCGGTTACCGCATTGGAAATACCCTGTCTGAAAGTGGTTCCGTAGCCCGTGGAATCTGTGAAAAAGATGACAATGAATACCTGACTTCTGTTGTGGAGAGAACTTATATTGTTCGTGATAATGATGGAGTTATCAAATATAAAGATGAAAAAGATCAACTGGTTTCTGTCGGAGGAGAGCATGTCCCGGTATCTATGAATATGTGGGGATTTACTCCGGAATATTTCAGCTATTCGGAAGAACAATTTGTTGACTTCCTGAAAGAAAATGCAGGAAATATCAAAGCTGAATTTTTTATTCCTTTAGCAGTCAATAACCTGGTTGTCAATGGAATAGCAAAAGTAAAAGTCCTTGACACCTCTTCAAAGTGGTTCGGAGTCACCTATGCAGAAGATCGTTCTTCTGTAGTTGAAAAAATCAACGCTTTGATCGCTCAGGGAGAATATCCGGAGAAATTATTTTGATAGATAAGAGGGAGTTAGAGGGAGTTACATGAAGTTAGAGGGAGTTAGAGGGAGTTAAAGGGAGTTAGAGGGAGTTAAAGGGAGTTAGAGGGAGTTAGAGGGAGTTACATGAAGTTTTTTATCTGAGAATTATGAATAGACGAAATTTTTTCAAAAAAACAGTTATTGCAGGGACAGGAGCCATTCTGATACCTGAGATTGTAAATGCGGCAATACCGGGAACAAACTCGGAAAATGCTTTCGCAGGGTTAAAAAAAGATGCTGTAATCTTGTTTCAAGGAGACTCCATTACAGATACCGGTCGTAAGCGGGAGGATGAAAATAATGCGAATGCTCAATCTATGTTGGGTAATGGTTATGTAATGCTTACCGCAGCGAGTTTATTGGCAAATAATCCGCTGGAATCCCTGAAAATATACAACCGGGGGATTTCCGGAAATAAAGTATTCCAGTTACAGGAACGCTGGGAAAAGGATTGCTTAAGCCTTCAACCGGATATCCTGAGTATCCTGATCGGCGTCAATGATTATTGGCATATGAAAGGTGGTAAATATGAGGGCGATATTGCTAAGTATAATGCTGATTTGCGAGATTTGATCAGTTCTACGAAAAAGGAATTGCCCGGAACAAAAATTGTACTGTGCGAGCCTTTTATCCTGGCAGGAGGTGCAGCTTTGGATTCAACCTGGGAATCTGAATTTGCGGGTTATCGTGATGCGGCAAAACAAATTGCAAGAGATTTTAATTTGATTTTTGTACCATTCCAGAAAGTTTTCAATGAAGCATTGAAAAAAGCCCCTGTGGATTATTGGGGAAGAGATGGAGTCCATCCTTCTTTGGCCGGGGCTGAGTTAATGTCACAAGCTTGGTTGAAAGCGGTATTATAAGCAATGTATTCAGTAGAAGGATTAACTGTTGAATTTGGAGGGTTTACCCTTTTTGATGATATAAATTTTGTCGTAGATAAAAAGGACAGAATTGCATTGGTAGGAAAAAATGGCGCCGGGAAAAGCACTCTGTTAAAAATCTTTGCCGGTATTAATGACCCGACAAGGGGCAGGGTGTCGATGCCTAAAGAAGTGACTATCGGTTATTTGCCTCAGCAAATGGAACTTTCCGATTCAAGGACTGTTTTGGAAGAAGCGTCCCTGGCATTTGAACATGTCATGCAGAAAGAAGCCGAAATCGAGCGCCTGAACCTGGAACTGGCTGAACGTACCGATTATGAATCGGAAGCTTATCATAAATTGATTGATAAGGTCACATTGTTTAGCGAACAACTCCAAATGGAGGGCGCTTCCAATTTTCAGGCAGAAGTGGAGCGTACACTTACAGGATTGGGCTTTTCCGCCGTGGATTTTAACCGTCCTACCCGTGAATTCAGCGGAGGATGGCGCATGCGTATCGAACTTGCTAAGTTGTTGCTGAAACGACCGGATATTCTTCTTCTGGATGAGCCTACCAATCACCTGGATATCGAATCGATCCAATGGTTGGAAAATTTTCTTTCTACCAGGGCGAATGTCGTTATTCTGGTATCACACGACCGGGCATTTATTGATGCCGTGACTCAACGTACGATTGAAATTTCCCTGGGTAAAATATATGATTACCGGGTTAATTATTCCAAGTATGTTGTTTTGAGGAAAGAACGTAGGGAACAGCAGAGCCGGGCATATGAAAATCAACAAAAACAAATTGAAGATACGGAGGCTTTTATAGAACGTTTTCGTTATAAGGCAAGTAAAGCGGTTCAGGTACAAAGTCGCATAAAGCAACTCGGAAAAATAGACCGTATAGAAATTGATGAAGAAGATACTTCACGATTGCGTTTGAAATTTCCTCCATCTCCCCGTTCGGGTTCTTATCCGGTGATAATGGAAGATGTTTCCAAGACTTATGGAGATTATGTTGTATTTAAAGACGCAACATTGACAGTCAACAGAGGGGATAAGGTGGCTTTTGTCGGAAAAAATGGAGAAGGGAAAACGACCCTTGTCAAATGTATCCTGGACGAAATTCCGTATGGAGGAAAATTACAACTGGGACATAACGTAAAAATCGGTTATTTTGCTCAGAATCAAGCCGATCTGTTGAATCCTAATCTGACGGTGTTTGAAACGATAGATCATGTTGCCGTGGGGGATGTCCGCACTAAAGTGCGGGATATACTCGGCGCTTTCATGTTTGGAGGAGAGGCGTCCGATAAGAAAGTTGAAGTACTATCCGGAGGAGAACGAACTCGTCTGGCAATGATCAAATTACTTCTGGAACCCGTTAATTTCCTGATTCTCGATGAGCCTACCAATCATTTGGACATGCTTTCCAAAGATATTCTTAAGGATGCGTTGAAAGCATTTGACGGGACGTTGGTTGTTGTTTCCCACGACCGGGAATTCCTTGACGGACTGGTAGATAAAGTATACGAATTCGGGAACAGGCAGATCCGGGAACATCTGGGAGGGATATATGAATTCCTGGAAAGGAAAAAACTGGATAACCTGAAAGAACTGGAACGGAAAACTCTTCCCGAAAAAGAAAGTAAACAGGTTGATAATCAGACGGAAAAAAAGATGTCTTATGAAGAAAGAAAGGAGTATCAAAGGTTATTGAGGCGACTGGAAAAGATTGTGGAAGACAGCGAAAAAATAATTGAAAATTTAGAACGGGAAATCAAAGAAATAGAATTAACTTTGTCTTCCCCTGAAAGTGTGACAAACGATTTGCTGGTAAAGCATGGAGTTCTTCAGAAACAACTGGAAGCAGCCATGGAACGGTGGACAGGCGTCACTGTGGAGTTAGAAAATTTAAGAACTAAAAATTAAGACTTTAATTCTCGATTGATATGGCAGTAATAAAACCATTCAAAGGAGTTCGTCCTCCTAAAAATCTGGTGCAACAGATTGCATCCCGTCCTTATGATGTACTCAGTTCCGAAGAAGCCCGTAAAGAGGCCGGTGGAAATGAAAAATCACTTTATCATATCATCAAACCGGAGATTGATTTTACTCCCGGAACAGATGAACATGACCCGGAGGTTTATGAAAAAGCAGTGGCGAATTTTCATAAATTTCAGGAAAAAGGCTGGTTGAAACAAGATGAAAAAGAATTGTATTATGTCTATGCGCAAACGATGAATGGCCGCACTCAATATGGTTTGGTGGTTTGCTCCTGTGTGGCTGATTATCTCAATGGAGTCATTAAAAAACATGAGTTGACCCGGAAAGATAAGGAGGAAGACCGGATGAAGCATGTCAGGATTAATGACGCCAATATAGAACCGGTATTTTTCGCTTATCCCGATAACCCTGAATTAGAGGCGCTGGTTGCTTCGGTCTCTGAAGGAACGCCTGAATATGATTTTGTTGCAGACGATGGTTTCGGACATCATTTCTGGTTGATAGATGATGATGCTAAAATCAAACGGATTACCGGGCTTTTTGCTGAAATTCCGTATTTGTATATTGCAGACGGTCATCACCGTACGGCAGCAGCAGCTTTAGTCGGTGCGGAAAAAGCCGGACAAAATCCCGTTCATACAGGAAAAGAAGAATATAATTATTTTATGGCGGTATGCTTTCCGGCAAATCAACTGAAAATTCTTGATTATAACCGTGTTGTGAAAGATTTGAATGGAATGACTCCTGAACAATTTCTGAAAGCATTGGAAACTGATTTTGTCGTGGAAATGAAAGGAAAAACAACTTACCACCCGGAAGCATTGCATGATTTTTCTTTGTATATTGAAAGCAATTGGTATAAACTGACGGCAAAACCGGGAACTTATGATGATAAGAATCCGATTGGAGTTCTGGATGTTACGGTTTCGTCTGATCTGATCCTTGATAAATTGTTAGGAATGAAAGATCTGAGAACAGATAAACGGATTGATTTTGTCGGAGGATTGCGTGGACTTGAGGAGTTGAAACGCAGAGTCGACAGTGGAGAAATGAAAGCTGCTCTTGCACTTTATCCGGTCACAATGAAACAGTTGATCGATATTGCGGATACAGGAAATATCATGCCTCCGAAAACCACCTGGTTCGAACCTAAATTACGTTCGGGTCTTGTGATTCATAAATTGTCATAAAATCTTTTTTTTATTGAGAAAAAAAATGTAAGTTTGTACCTTGTCGGAGAAAAATAAAAATAAAAATAAAAATAATATTGTATGAAATTCGTCGTTTCCTGTAATTCTTTATTAAGCCATTTGCAAACAATAGGCCGGGTTATTGCTTCAAAAAATTCTATTTCTGTTTTGGATTGTTTCCTGTTCGACCTGAATGGTGAACAGTTGACCATTACTGCTGCGGATACGGAAACCCGTATGTCTACGACCATCGGTGTTAATAATACGGATGGATCGTGTGTCTTTGCCGTTCCATCCAAAAACTTGCTGGATGCATTGAAGGAATTGCCTGAACAACCTATTACATTTTCCATTGATGCTGAAAGCATGGAAATTTTCATTTATTATGAAAATGGGAAATATAATTTTATCGGATCGAAAGGGGATGAATATCCTCAGCCTAAACCATTAAAAGAAAATGCCGTTAGTTTGCAGATTGGAGCTTCGGTTTTGCTTTCCGGTATTACAAGAACATTGTTTGCCACGGCTGATGATGAGTTACGTCCGGTAATGAATGGTTTATTTCTGGATATTACTGCAGAGGATATTACTTTTGTAGCTTCTGATGGACATAAACTGGTGCGTTCTAAGACTTTGGCTGCGAAAGGGAGTGACCGTTCTTCTTTTATCCTGCCTAAGAAACCTGCAAATTTATTGAAAGCTATCCTTTCCAGAGAATCGGGTGATGTAACTATTGGATTTGACGACAGTAACGCCTATGTTACCATGGAGAATTTTATCCTCGTATGTCGTCTGATAGAAGGCCGTTATCCTAATTATGGCGGAGTGATCCCACAAGGTAATCCATACAAAGTAACTGTTGACCGTTTGATGTTGTTCAATGCGCTGAAACGTGTTTCCGTATTCTCGAATCCCGCCAGTAGTTTGGTTAAATTAGGAATTTCGGGGAGTAATATCCTGGTTTCGGCTCAGGATGTTGACTTTTCGACATCTGCGGAAGAAACTATTCCTTGTGTTTATGATGGCGAAAGTATGAATATCGGGTTCAAAGGAACATTTCTTATCGAGATACTGAACAATATCCCTTCTCAGGAAGCTGTTTTGGAATTGGCAGATCCGGCAAGAGCAGGGTTGATCTTACCTTCTGAAAATGAGGAAGGTGAAGATCTGCTGATGCTGTTAATGCCAATGATGCTTAATGATTAATGGTTTTACGTTTTTACGTTATACGTTTTGTTGTGCATAAGCCCAACGTAAAACGTATGACGTAAAACGTATAACGTAAAAACGTATAACATGCAATTAAATTTAAAGAATCCCCTTGTTTTCTTTGATTTGGAAACAACGGGGATTAATATTATCCGTGATCGTATAGTGGAAATATCTTATTTGAAGGTATATCCGAATGGAGATGAAGATTCCAAGACACGGAGGATCAATCCGGAAAAGCCTATTCCGGCGGAAGCGACAGCTATTCACGGTATTTCGGATGAAGATGTGAAAGACTGTCCGACATTCAAGTCCGTAGCAAAATCTTTAGCAGCACAACTAGAGGGTTGTGATTTGGCGGGTTATAATTCCAATCGTTTCGATATACCTCTTTTAGCAGAAGAATTTTTACGGGCGGATATAGAGTTGGATCTGATGAAACGCAAGTTTGTTGATGTACAAACGATATTTCACAAAAAAGAACAACGTACGCTTTCTGCGGCGTATAAATTTTATTGTGATAAGGATTTGTTGGATGCCCACAGTGCGGAAGCCGATACAAAGGCCACTTATGAAATCCTGAAATCCCAGCTTGATCGCTATCCTGATTTGGAAAATGAGGTTAATTTCCTTGCCGAATTTTCAGCATTCGGAGATAATGTGGACTTTGCAGGAAGAATGGTTTATGACGAAAAGAAGCGGGAAATAATTAACTTCGGTAAATATAAAGGACAAGTGGCTGTAGAAGTGCTTAGAAATGATCCCGGTTATTATGGATGGATTATGCAGGGCGATTTTCCGTTGCATACGAAACGGGCGTTTACCAATATTAAGTTGAGAGAATTTGGAAATTCTTTAAATTTGAAGTGATCTCCTGCAGATTAATCATTCAACCGTCATTCTGTTTGACTACTTCTTTGTGTATTTTGAATTTCTTCTCCATGAAAAAAGAAAGAAAAATGCAAGTATAATTATTGGAGGAAAGATAACGTTCCAGAGTATGAGCGCCGTTCTATTCTCACGGACTTTTGCTTTATCCAGCAAGCTCATACTGAGGGTTTTATTTCTTAAACTGATTAGTCCTGAGTCGTCTGTCAGGTAACCGACGGCATTGGTGATGAAGTCGCTGTTCCCGTATATGACGCCGGAATAAGGATCATAACCCAGCGGCTTGAATCCGGCAGACAGGCCGGGATCATTATCATTCCGGATGACTTCTTCCGAAGCGATCAGTATCATTTTTGTTTGTTTGCCTGAAGATCGGAAAGTCCTGTTCCCGGTTTCCACAGATGCAGGCGGGATCCGGTTTTGGAACACGGAACTGAATTCACCCTCCAGTAATGCGGCGACAGGCAGATAAGATTCGTTGAAATAAGTAGCATCCGGTTTTCTGTCGGTCTCCTCTAAAGAAATTATTTCCGGAACTCTGACTAAATGAGTATGTTCGGAGGATGTGAGCAATATTTGTTTATTTATATTTTCACTTGTCGTAAAAGATAAACTGCTCGCAAATGCACTTTTAATAGGAGGCAGGTTTTTGGTGACCGGATGGTTCTGGTTCGGGATCAACAAAGGAGCATAATACCAGGGTTTCAAAGTGTATTTTGTAGAGGCGGATTCGATTACCGTGTCGTTATTAACCGGGATATTTTGACATTGAATGTCTTGTATTAAGACCGGATTAATTCTGATCCCATATTTAAATAGCATATCTTCAAGATTGACCTCTTTCGCACGACTGATTGTCTGACTGTGGGAAAAAAGATCATCCGTCGATTGCAGTTGTACTCCGTTTATCAGCCACAGGATACGGCCACCTTGCATCAGGTATTGATCCAGGATGTATTTTTCTTCTTCAGTATAAGGTAATTGTGGGCATGCAACGATCACCAGTTCATACTCGTCGAGTTGTTCAAGCTGATTCGACATGATCCCGCGATCGATCTGAAAAGAGGAACTGAGTTGATACGTAATATCTTCCAGGTAAGGTTCTTCCAATTCTTCGTGACCTTCAATGAAAACAATTTTCCTGTTTTTATTTTCTGTTAGCACTTGAATTCCGTGTGCCAATTTGTATTCCAGCAGTTCAATAGAGGTATTCAGGTTCTCTTCTCCGGATTTGCCTCTTTGGTTAACCAGGAGGTAGATCGTTGTCTCCAGATCTTTGTATTTTATTTTTAACCAGGGAAAAAGTATTTTTTGAGACAGAGAGCCATCTACATCCTTTTCATTTACGGCGATACCCCTGATATCCTGCTTGTTCAGATCATCAACCATCCCTTTGATGGAATACGGATCAATCGTTTTTACGGAGATTTTTCCTTTGGTCGCACGATTAAAATCTTCGATTGTATTCAATGTTTCTTTTTGAAGACGCGTGAATCCGGCATTCATATTTCCATTGAGATATAATTCCATTTCGATAGGCGAATTTATGGCAGAAAGAACAGTCTTTGCCGGTTGGCTTAAAGTATATCGTTTATCTTTAGTCCAATCTGTGCGTATTTGAAAAAAGTAACAGGCAAAAATAAGTACTACAAAAACTATAATTTCGATTATGGGCAACGGTGATTTAATTTTTTTTTCCAAGACCAGGCGAGTCAGAATGAAAAATAAAACAGCGATTGCCGACAGATACCCCAAGTCGCTGAAATCAACCAAACCTTTCAGGATTGACCTGTATCGTGACTGTAAACCCAAATCTCTGATAAACAGTTGTACGTTCCCGGAAGAGAACATGCCGGCAATGAGATCAAATCCAAAATATAATAATGCTGAAAGTAATAGTCCTATGATCAGGGATATAGTTTGGTTCGACGATAATGTGGACGCAAAAACCGCAACACTTGAAAAGCATAATGTCATGCATAATAATCCGATATATGATGCAATAACAGCTCCAAGATCGATATTTCCGGCAGGATTACCTGAAAAATAGATACTGAAAACATAAATAACGGTAGGAAATAGTGCAATAATTACGGTGATCCATACAGCTGTTAATTTTGACAGTATGATGTTATGAAAGCTTACCGGCC
Organism: Dysgonamonadaceae bacterium; assembly: GCA_031267385.1. Taxonomy (GTDB): domain Bacteria; phylum Bacteroidota; class Bacteroidia; order Bacteroidales; family Azobacteroidaceae; genus BNXB01. Next base: position 9,605 of record JAIRZF010000318.1, read on the forward strand.
TTGTAAATAATAAGGATAATGTGTGATTTCGTTTTTCTTCCGAAAATGTACGCATGCCAATGGCAGGTATGAGGAATATCAATAAAAAAGGCGCCAGGGCAAAAAACGGAGTCATTGAAGCATATCCGTTGCCGGAGATGTTGAAATTACCCGGAACGATCCAGAGCAGACATCCGCTGATAATGAGAAAAATCAGAATGAAAATCAGTCCGGATAACTGGAATAACAAGGACTTAAGCTCTTTGAGAAACATACGAATTGTTTTGTATTTGAGTACAAAGATAGTTTTTTAAAGTTATACGTTGTACGTTTTACGTTATACGTTCGGCTTACGCACGACAAAACGTATAACGTACATAGGGGATCCACCGATGAAAAAATCATTATTTTTTGTGATTGTGGAAGGTGTGTAGAGCAATTACCTTTGTGATCGTATTTTATAAAGCAACACAAAGAAGTTACTTTGTCATAAAGAAGAATTTAGTAAGCCATGCAAAATCTTCTGTTCAAAAAAAGGGATGTTGTGAAACATCCCTTTTAATTCGGTTCGTTTTATGATAAAATTTATGATAAAATTACTTCATTCCTTTCAAATTACCCTGTAATTCCTGTCTTGCAAAGAAAATTCTGCTTTTAATGGTTCCCAGGGGGAGGTTTAGTTTTTCGGAAATTTCGTTGTATTTATATCCGGCCAGGTACAATGAAAACGGCATTTTCAGGTCATTGTTCAAATTGTTGATTGCCTGATTGATCTCTTTGATGGTAAAAGCTCCTTCGGGAGTATCGAATCCGGAATCCTGAGAAAGATTCAGGTGATAGAGGTCTTCCGTTTTATCAATGATCGTTTGACTTCTTAGCACTTTCCGGTAGTTATTAATAAAAATGTTTCTCATGATGGTCAATACCCATCCTTTGAAATTGACATTATCAATATATTTTTCCTGATTATCTAATGCTTTAAGGGTGGTATCCTGCATCAAATCCTGTGCGTCATCCTTATTTGCAGTAAGCATCATAGCGAAATTGTACATATTTACCTGGATACCTAATATTTTTTCTTGGAACTGGGACTTGTTCATAAGCTAAAATTTAATATATTTGCCTAAAAATAACCTGAGTTAAATGCTTTCTTTTTTTGAACTTTTCCGTTTTGGCAGCACTTACGCAAGACAAAGAAATTGAAAGATTTTGGATTTACAATCCATTTTTGGTTAAATTATGTTAAAAATAGAATTAACTATAAGAATGTTCTAAACTTCTTTGAAAAACAACGAAAAAACGCCATAAGAAAACTATTAAATTGTTAAGTGGAGATTACAAATATGAGAAAAACACTTTTTTTAACTTTTAATTTTATGTTGCTGGGAACGATTTTATTTGCGGATTCACGTATCTCGGTAGTGTACAAGATAGATTTGAAGCGGGAGATCGATCCCACAAGTAGTTTATATTTTACTAAAGGATTAAGTGAGGCAAAGAGTCGAAAAGCAGATGCGGTTTTACTCCATTTGAATACTTACGGAGGGACTTTGGTTGATGCGGATACAATTCGTACAGCCATATTGTACAGTCCGATTCCGGTCTATGTATTCATTGATAATAATGCCGCTTCCGCCGGAGCTTTAATTTCCATTGCCTGTAAAAAAATATACATGCGTAGCGGGGCTAATATAGGGGCTGCCACGGTGGTAAATCAGACAGGGGAGGTATTACCTGATAAATATCAGTCGTACATGCGTTCTACTATACGGGCTACGGCAGAGGCTCACGGAAAAGATACTATTATTTCAGGAAAAGACACGATCATAAAATGGAACCGGGATCCTCATATTGCAGAGGCAATGGTGGATGAAAGGATTTCAATTCCAACTGTTTCGGATTCAGGGAAAGTACTGACTTTAACAGCTTTGGAAGCTTTGAAATTTGGTTTTTGCGACGGTCTGGCAGAAAGTACGGATGAAGTTATCACGAAATATCTGGGGTATGAAGAATATCAACTGATACAGTACAGTCCTCAATGGTATGACAGTTTTAAGGGCTTTCTGATGAATCCGGTTGTTCACGCTATTTTAATCATGATCATTATCGCCGGAATCTATTTTGAGTTGCAGAGTCCGGGTATTGGTTTTCCGGCAATTGCAGTCCTGACGGCCGCCATTTTGTATTTTGCACCATTGTATATAGAGGGATTGGTACAAAACTGGGAAATATTGGTTTTTATTGCCGGTATTATATTGATTGTACTGGAGATATTTGTGATACCCGGTTTTGGAATTGCCGGTATTGCTGGGATTGTTCTGATTTTTACCGGTTTTGTTCTTTCACTGGTAAATAATGATTTCTTTTCTTTTGAAGGAGTGACCAGTCCGGACTGGGGACGTTCGGTATTGACGGTCTTATCGGGTCTGATCCTGGGATTTTTGGCGATGATCTGGTTGTCATCGAGGATAGGAGAAAAAGGCTTATTCCGGAAAGTCGCTTTACATGCCGATTTGGGAGAATCCTATACCGTGGACATCAATGAGAAAGTTTTGGTTGGAAAATCCGGGGAAGCGTTGACCGTGTTACGTCCTTCAGGAAAGGTTGTAATAGAAAATGAGATCTATGATGCAGTTTCCAATGCCGGATTTATAGAAAAAGGAACCCCTGTAAAGGTCGTTCGATTCGAAAATGCACAATTATACGTTGAAAAAATATAAATTTGCAATAAATATAGTATCTTTGCGCGACAGATTGTTATTAAATAGGCATAATGAAGTACATTATTATATTGGGTGATGGAATGGCGGATGAGCCGATTCCTGAATTTGGAAACAAAACCCCATTGCAACAAGCAGAAACACTGAACCTGGATTATCTGGCAAAAATAGGTTGTTCCGGTATGCTGGATACGATTCCGGTCGGTTTTCATCCGGGAAGTGAAATCGCCAATTTGTCGGTCTTAGGATATGATTTGAATGAAGTGTTTGAAGGAAGAGGCGTTCTTGAGGCTGCCAGTATTGGGGTAGATATTTCGGTCGATGAGATGGCCATGCGTTGTAATCTCATTTGTATTCAGGATGGAAAAATAAAGAATCATTCGGCGGGTCATATCTCCAATGAAGAAGCCGGAGAATTGATCCGTTATCTGGATGAAAACCTGGGTAGTGACAAAGTTCACTTTTTTCAAGGGGTATCGTATCGCCACTTGTTGAAAATGAAGGATGCTGATAAGCGTATTGATTGCAAACCGCCTCATGATATTATGGGCGTTGATTACGAAAGTATGATGATTCGTCCGGAAGTCCCGGAAGCGTCTGAAACCGCGAATAATCTAAATGGTTTGATCCTGAAATCACAAAAATTGTTAAAAGATCATCCTGTAAACTTAAAAAGAATAGCAGACGGAAAAGATCCTGCCAACAGTATCTGGCCCTGGTCTCCCGGATATAAACCGAAGATGAGGACAATAGCGGAGCTCTATGGTATCCGTTCGGGCGCCGTTATCTCAGCGGTTGATTTGATCAATGGTATTGGCGTTTATGCCGGATTAGAGGTCGTCCATGTAGAAGGAGCAACCGGATTGTATGATACCAATTATGAAGGAAAAGCCCGGGCTGCTTTGGATGCATTGAAAAGGCATGATTTTGTGTATCTGCATATAGAAGCCAGTGATGAGGCCGGTCACGAGGGAGATGCGGTATTGAAAATGAAAACAATTGAAAACCTGGATAAAAGAGTTGTCAAAACAATATTGGAAGAGACTTTGAAATCCGGGGAGCCGGTTACAATTGCTTTATTGCCGGATCATCCGACTCCGTGCCGGATAAAAACTCATACAAACGATCCGATTCCATTTGTTATATATAAACCGGAAAATGCTCCCGATGAAGTTGAGAAATATGATGAGTTCTCATGCCGGGAAGGGAAATATGGTTTATTGAAGGGCAATGAATTTATTAAAGAGTTGTTTCACACAGAACATCAATCAATTACGAAGTAATTATTTACGTATGAAATATTACAGTACCAATAAAAAAGCATCTTTGGCGAGTCTTCAGGAGGCTGTAGTGAGGGGATTAGCTCCTGACCGGGGACTTTATATGCCGGAAAAAATAAAAATTCTCTCCGGGGATTTTTTCCGGAAGATGCCTGATATGAGTTTTAAGGAAATAGGATATGCGGTAGCTGACGCTTTTTTCGGAGAAGATATTGACCCGGAAACCTTGAGATCGATTGTTTACGAGACCCTGGATTTTGATGTTCCTGTAGTTTC
>JAIRZF010000054.1 GCA_031267385.1 Dysgonamonadaceae bacterium
TTCTCGTTCTCATTCTCTTTGATTACATTCTCATTTCCCTTGTTTACATTCTCATTTTTAAGAATTACATTCTCATTCCTTTCATTTACACTCTCATTTTTAAGAATTACCTTCTCATCCGTATCCCGATAAGTGATATGGAAAACAAATTTTTCTTCATTTTCAATCGTGATCCGGTAATCGTGGTAATAATATGGTGCATATTTCTTTATGTTTTTCCTACCGGAACCAAGTTCTTCCACCCATCCTAATTCCTTAAATACACGAGCAATTACCGGATTTTTAGGATGTGTTTCAAGATTCTCAAGCGTAACGGGATTTTCTCCGGCAGGTTTTGTCCAATTTTCCGTAATTACATAATCTGAAAAAATTAAAAACTTTGCCGGGAAAGAATGAGAAAATTCTCTATGTATAAGGCAATTAGCCGCTATTTCCCTAAATATCCTGTCACGTATATCAATTCGTTGAATTCCTTCCAAATAAAATTTATCCGGTAAGTTCCGGTTGATAAAAATCATCAGGCGTTGATAAGCTTCAATCAGATTTACCCGGATATCATCCCTGTCATCATAGCGAACATCAGGATCAAAAGGAAGTGGGTGAAGAAATCGATCATGGGTCATGTTCCTGTAAATTGCATCTGTTTTGTATGCCGGACAGCAACTCAGAATGGTATTCTCTTTTCCAAACAACAAGGCGGCAGCCAAAGTATAACCTTCTCTTCCCGTTTGATTGTCTTTCCGCCAAAGGCCACAAGCATGAAGAATTTCGACATCATCCATAGTCAACCACGGGTGAGTATCATCCAGAACTCCAGCTAAACGACGCGCTTTTTTGAAAGTCCCGCTGTCCAGATCGGAAATATCCAAAAACGGAAAAACTTCATTTTCCGTAAATTCTCTGTTTTTCCGTAAATAGATGTTATTAATCAGATAATGGTTGTTCGTTATATCATTATCGGCATCACCCACACGATCATAAATTCTCCCTTTATAACGATGAACTTGCGAACTTTCAGGGATATAAATATAGATAATCTTTTTAGTTTCAATCGTTAAAATTTCCGGGGAAAAATAAAATGTCGGATTCAGCAACTCCGGGTTATTCACCGTATTGATGAAATTTTTTATCATCAAATCAATACAATTGACATTCACACCGATTAGATTTCCATCATCGGCAACGCCCAAAATCAGATGTCCGCCCATGCGATTCAAGAAAGAGCAAACTGTTTCAAAAACAGAATGATTCAAATTTGTGGGACATTTTTTGAACTCAACGGAAATACTTTCGCCCTCTTTAATTATATCTTGAAGTTGTGATTGTGTCATGTTTCATTTTTTACTCGCACATAAGCCGGCCCGTCATCCGTATTCCGGTTTTGTTAGCCAGTCATATCCCTTTTCTTCCAGTTCGAGCGCCAGTTCCGGGCCGCCGGTTTTGATAATGCGCCCGTTATACAGAACATGAACGGCGTCCGGCCGGATATAATCCAATAAGCGCTGATAGTGAGTAATCACAATCGTTGCATTCTCCGGACGTTTCAACTGGTTGACCCCATGGGCGACAATACGCAGGGCATCAATGTCCAGGCCGCTGTCGGTTTCGTCCAGAATGGCTAATTTCGGTTCGAGCATAGCCATCTGGAAGATTTCATTGCGTTTCTTTTCGCCGCCGGAGAAACCTTCATTTACCGAACGGTTAACCAAATTCTTATCCAATTCCACGACAGACTGTTTTTCGCGCATTATTTTCAGAAATTCCCCGGCAGTCAGAGGCGTTTCTCCTTTGCGTTTACGGTGCTCGTTGACAGCCGTCCGCATGAAATTGACCATACTTACTCCGGGAATTTCTACCGGATACTGAAAACTCAGGAATATTCCCCGGCAAGAGCGTTCTTCGGGTGAAAGTTCCAGGAGTTTCTCTCCTTCAAAAACAACCTCGCCCCGGGTAACTTCAAAAGCCGGATTTCCTACCAGTACAGCCGATAAAGTACTCTTACCCGAACCGTTAGGCCCCATGATGGCATGAACTTCACCGGCATTGATCTGCAAGTCCAAACCTTTCAATATTTCTTTTCCGTTGATGGAAGCGTGTAAATCTTTTATTGCTAACATATCTGTTTACTTTCTTTTGCCTTATCAAATATCCTGCAAAAGTAGTATCTTTTTTTGAAAGGAAAAAACCTTATTTTACCCGGAGCCGGACGAAATGATCAGAATAAAGCGCCCGGCAAGGTACGAAGATCCCGGAAAAAACGCTTCATTAAGCAGCTTGCCTCTTCTTTTCCAATTCCCTGAAGGATTTTTGTTTGAGGATGAAGCGTTTGCGGAGCGAATTTCAGATACCCTCTTTTTTCATCCGGAGCGCCGTAAACAAGTCTCGAAAGTTGCGCCCACCCCATAGCGCCGGCGCACATCGGGCAAGGTTCGACCGTTACGTAAAGCGTACAGTCCGTGAGGTATTTCCCGCCCAGCACATTGGCGGCAGCCGTAATCGCCTGCATCTCGGCGTGCGCCGTAACGTCGTTTAATGTTTCCGTAAGATTGTGCGCCCGGGCAATTATCCGGCCATCGCAAACCACTACGGCGCCCACGGGTACTTCACCCTTGTCGAAAGCTTTTTGAGCTTCCGACAAGGCCTGCTTCATAAAAAAATCATCGCTGAAAAAATCAGTCATTGACTTGTCAGTCTTTTACAATCCGGAGGATATAGACGTCGTTCAGAGGACGGTCGCCGGGGAGAGTGGGAACCGCAGCAATTTTGTCCACCACATCCAAACCGCTCACGACTTCGCCGAAAACGGTATAATCCATATCCAGAAACGGTGTGCCTCCCTGCGTTTTATAGACTTCTTTCTGTTCGGGAGCCCAGGATTTCCCGCCGGAACTTTCCATGTATTGTAACTCGTCGTCTCCGTATGTTTTCCCCTGAACGATATAGAACTGAACAGGTGAAGAACGTTTTTCCGGATTCACAAAGTCTCCCATGCGAGCCGCCGCCAAAGCTCCTTTCTTGTGGATGTTTTCGGGAAGAAACTCGGCCGGAATGGTTTCTCCTTCCACGTAAGCCGGATTTTTGGTTGCCGGATTTCCCCCCTGAATCATGAAATTTTGAATCACCCGGTGGAATAAAACGCTATCGTAAACCTGCTCTGCTACTAATTTTTCAAAATTAGCCTTGTGCAGCGGCGTATTTTCATACAGCCTGATTTGAATGTTACCGGAAGTTGTTTCAATCGTGTAAGTTTGAACATTTGTTTGACAAGATGCGGACATAAGTGATGTAAATAATGTAATTAATAAAATTTTTGTTCTCATTGTTTTCTTTTTTGACTTGCAAAAGTAAGGCGGATTATTGAAATTAAAAAGAAAAAACGTACTTTTGTGAAAATTTTTAACTATGGCACAGCACAATTTATTGGGAAAAACAGGCGAAGACATCGCTTTGGAGTATTTACAGGGACAGGGATACAAAATTCTGCACCGCAATTGGCGGCGGGGCAGCTATGAAATTGACATTGTAGCCTGTACAGAAGAAGAGCTGGTAATTATTGAAGTGAAAACCCGTTCGAATAATTCCTGGTCTGACCCGGAAGACGCGGTTACAACCAGAAAAATCAATCATATTGTTTCTGCGACAGACCTTTACATCAAGCTGTTTGATATAGATCTGCCCGTCCGTTTCGGTATTATTTCGGTGATAGGACAGACTCCTCCATTTGAAATCGACCACATTGAAGACGCTTTCTACCCTCCTCTAAATACGTACAGGAGATGACAGCATCCTTTCCTGCTTAGCCTGAAGTTCGCAACAGGCAAAATTAGATATTGATTATCTGCAATTATACCGCTAAATCCGGAATTAGAGCGCGGATGAGGCGGGAAGTTGTCTTAAAAGTCGTTTTGAATGGTTTTGTTCCGCTGGTGCGGGCTTGTAGCCCGTGCCAGCGGGCGGCGTAGCTGTGACATCTTTATGCAAGCATATCAGGGGATTGCGGGTCAAGCCCGCAATG
>JAIRZF010000260.1 GCA_031267385.1 Dysgonamonadaceae bacterium
GTAAGCATGTGACTGTACAGAAACCTCTTACTCATTCCGTTTACGAGTCGAGATTATTGACAAAGCTGGCGGATAAATACAAGGTGGCTACGCAAATGGGTAACCAGGGTAGTTCCGGCGAAGGTGTTCGTCAGATTTGCGAATGGATATGGAATGGAGAAATCGGCGACGTCACTAAAGTCGAAGCTTTCACTGACCGTCCGATATGGCCGCAAGGCTTGAATACGCCGACTAACGGGATGTGGGCGCCTGAAACGTTAAATTGGGATTTATTTATCGGCCCGGCCAAAATGCGCCCCTTCAATGAGGTGTATCATCCATGGAATTGGCGTGGATGGTGGGACTATGGGACAGGCGCTCTTGGTGATATGGCATGTCACATTATGCATCCTGTCTTTAAAGCGTTGAAACTGGGATACCCGACAAAAGTTCAGGGGACTTCAACCTTATTGCTAAAGGATTGTGCTCCCCATGCGCAGTCTGTGCGGCTAGTTTTCCCTGCTCGCCCGAATACCGAAAAGAAGGTTAAATTCCCGGAAGTTGAGGTTATATGGACTGATGGCGGTATAAGACCCCAAATGCCGGAAGGTTGGCCTGTCGGTAAAGATATGAATAATGCCGGAGGCGGGGTTATTTTTCATGGAACTAAGGACAAATTGATTTGTGGATGTTATGGCAGAGAACCCTGGTTGCTATCAGGCCGTGTTCCTAATGCTCCCCAAAGAGTACGTGTCGTTCCCGACAATAATCACTATCAGGATTGGATACGCGCGTGTAAGGAAAGTCCCGGAAACCGTATTGATCCGGCTTCTCCATTCAGCGAAGCAGGGCCGTTTAACGAAATGGTGGTCATGGGTGTATTGGCGGTTCGTTTGCAATTATTGAATAAAGAATTGCACTGGGATGGACCGAATATGCGGTTTACCAACATCTCGGATGAGGACAAGTTTGGTCTTACGATTTCAGATGACTTTAAGATTGAAGACGGACATCCGTCATTCAATAAGACAAAAGAAGAAATTTTCGCCAAACCATTTGCTGAAGAATTAATCAAGCATACTTACAGAGAGGGGTGGAGTTTGCCGTCAATGCCGGTTTAATCCATATTGCGAATAGCGCTGTTTATTATGTATAAAGAAGTCTGAGCTTGAAAAGGTTCAGGCTTCACCATTAAACTATAAGTTATATATTCAAATGAAAAAGAGATCAATTCTTTCAATGTTATTAGCTGCATTCTTTTTTATGCCATTAGCTGCACAAACGCACAATATTCTTTCCGATCAAGAGGAAAAAGATGGATGGGTGCTTCTTTTTGATGGTAAAAGCTTTGATGGATGGCGTAAATACAACGGAACTGAGACGCCTGCCGAGTGGATAATTGAAGACGGAACCATGAAATACCAGAGAGGTGAGAGAGCAGGCCGCATGTTAGGTAATGATTTGGTATATGCTAAGAAAAAATATTCAAATTTTGAATTAACAGTAGACTGGAAAATTGAAGAAAAGGGAAATTCCGGTCTATTCTACTATGTGGTGGAAGTAGCCGATCAAAGAATTTATTCATCAGCGCCCGAAGTCCAGATGCTTGACAATTGGCAAGCCGGCGATAATAAACTTGCCAATCACCTTTCAGGCTCGTTATATGATATGTTGCCGGCCCTGCCATCTAACGGAAAGCCTGCCGGAGAATGGAACACGATTGTAATCCGTATTAAAGATGGTAAGGCTACCCATACGCAAAACGGGATAAAAGTATGTGAATATTCCATCTGGACTCCTGAATGGGCGGAACTTGTCTCAAAAAGTAAATTTAAAGATTGGCCTGGGTTTGTCAACGGCCCTGCCCGCGAAGGATATATTGGCGTACAAGATCATGGCTACAATGTTTGGATTAGAAACATTAAAATCAGGGAACTATAAAAATTTATGTAAGACGATTCAAATCGGAGCAACACGAAAAAGACCTGAATAACAGATTTATTCTGAGTATTCAGGTCTTTCTGATTTTTCTGATTTTTCAGAGTAAGCATCCCAAATCGGCCGTCTTGATAGTGAGAAAAAGATGATTATGAGCTATACCTCCTGACTTTATCACTTTTCCCACAGTCATTTTTCAAACATCTGTGTAATAGCCACATATAGATTTTGCATCACCATTTTGGGTGACGCAAGGAAAAAAGAGTAATTTTGCGATATGTTTATACGCAGGAAAAAAAACAGGTCAGGTAGCATCAGTATTGTTGTTATTGACAAGAGCAATGGAAAATTCAGAGAAATAAAGACGATAGGAACAAGTTCGGATATTTCCGAGTTGGAAAAGTTGTATGTTGAAGGCAAACGATGGATTGCTTCAATTCTTGGCGAGCGGGATATGTTTGCAGAACAGGAGCGCAATTTTGAGGAAAAACGAGTTACGGAATACCTGTTGTCCAACATAGAAAACATATTGCCCCGGCGGGACGCAATTGATATTAAATCCTGTGTTTGAATTGATAGGGTTTAATAAAACAGATGATAAGATTTTGAAACAACCGGTTGTTTCGCGGATTTGTCAGCTACGCAGTAAGGCCGCATCAGTCGATTATTTGAAGTCTTATTATGATGAAGACGCGGAACTGAATAAAATCTATCGCTATTTGGATAAGTTGTACGACAGCCATAAAGAGGAATTGCAGGAAATCAGCGTTTCACATACAAGAAAGTTGTTGGGTGGAAAAATCGGTCTTGTTTTTTACGATGTAACCACGCTTTATTTTGAGACGGATTCGAGCGATGAACTGCGCGAAAGAGGTTTTTCAAAGGATGGAAAACAGGCTCAGTCACAGGTAGTATTAGGGCTTTTGGTAAGCCGGGTCGGCTATCCGTTGTCGTATTCCCTCTTTAACGGTTCTCAGTACGAAGGGCGGACAATGATACCGGTTGTCGAAGATTTTGTCAAACGCTTTCAATTGGAAGATTTTGTGGTTGTATCCGATTCCGGGTTAATGAATAAAACGAATATTGCGCTTTTGGAATCAGGCGGTTATAAATACATTATCGGAGCAGGAATAAAGAATGAAACGGAGGAAATCAAGCAATGGATTTTATACTAAACTCGGTTTCAATATTAGAGATAATTAGTATCTTTGTTACAAAAAAGTTCCTATGTTTGAAA
>JAIRZF010000099.1 GCA_031267385.1 Dysgonamonadaceae bacterium
CTGCTTTCCTTGTCGTTGAGTTGCAATGTCAGTTTCCCCAGATTGTCCATGGTGAAGTTGACCTTTTCCATCGTCGCCTGTAAGTTGATTTCTTTTACGTTTGTACTGATGGTGGAAAAATTAGACGATATGGTTTTAAAATCGGCCATGATTCCGGGAATATCGGTTGCCATCATGCGGTTGAGTTGTCTGGAAACTGCTTCCAGGTTAGCAGAAGTTTTTGAAATACTGTTGAGCGATTCCGTAAAAGCCGGATGGTTCGTGATCATTTGTATTCCATAAAGGATGGTATCGATGCGCGGTAGTATCTGCCGGATCTGCGGGAGCAATTCTTCCGAAACGGATTCCATTAAACCCAGCTTCACCTTTCCGTCGATAGTGTCTCCAATCTGACAATAATCAGTTACATATTTATTCAGTTTCAAGGATAGGAACGCCCCGGAAGTCAGTCCTGCCCCAAGTTCCATGAAACTGCCTTTCTGGATTTTCATGCTTTTTTCGAGACTGACCTGAACGATGATCGCCCCCGGTTTTTCGTAATTATACAGGATGTCACTGACCAATCCTACTTTAAACCCGTCGATATAGACCGGACTGGATTTTTGCAGTTCGTTGACATTCTCCATCCGGACATAGTAGTGATTGGTTGGCTTGAATATATTGATTCCTTTCAGATAGTTAAAACCAAAATACAGGATCAATAAACTCACGATCACGACTAATCCTATAATGACTTCTTTAGTAAAAAACCTCTTCATATTTTTATGAGTTTTAAGTTTTAAGTTTTAAGTTTTAAGTTTTAAGTTATACGTTTTACGTTATACGTTATACGTTTTACGTTATACGTTATACGTTTAAATGTGTTTAATTCCTTGTTCTTCAGTTTACTTTTTCCCCGTCTTTGAATGTAATAATAAAAGCATCTTTGAAATCTTTCAGCAGGGATTTCCTGATTTTCGAGATTTCATCCATGCTGTTACTTTCTCCATAAGTATACTTATATAACCCTTTTTCGTGATAAAAATCGGCTTTATAGCCTTTTAATTGCCTCGAATTTGAGGGTAATCTGGTATTTGAAGCCAGTATCTGAACTTTATATACGGTACCATTAACGGTTGTTTTCGTATCGGCTACATCCGGTTCCCGTGAACTGATTTCTCTTTCGGATAAATTTCCCCGGGTATTTTGGGTTGTCGCAGGCTGCACTGTACTTCCTCTTCCCTGGGGCCGGTACTTTTTATAATATTTATCGAAAGCATTGGATATTGCCCTGGACAGAGTTTGTTGTCCGCTCTTACTTTTCATATATTCGGCAGCGTTTGGATTGCTAAGAAAATCGAGTTCTATCAAAACCCGGGGCATGCTGGCTTTTCTCAGTACCAGGAAGCTGGATTGTCTTACGCCGCGGTCTGCCCGTTTTGCTGTTTTTACCAGTTCATTCTGGACAAATGAGGCAAATTCAATGCTTTGATCCTGAAATTTATTCTGTATGTATTCAAAAATGATATACGATTCGGATGAGTTCGGATCGAATCCTTCGTAACGTTCTTCATAATTCTCTTCTAAAAGGATCGCCGAGTTTTCGGTTTTTGCTACTTCAAGGTTTTCCTGGGTTCTGGCAAGTCCGAAAGCATACGTTTCGGCTCCCTGGGGTTTTTTATTGTTTTTTATTGCATTGACATGGATGGAAATGAACAGATCGGCTTTGGATTTGTTGGCAAAGTTTGCCCGGTCGTCCAGTTCGACAAAATCATCTGTTTTCCTGGTATAGGCCACTTTTACTTCCGGGTGATTTTTTAATATGGATTCTCCCAAAAATTTAGAGATTTCCAATACAATGTTTTTTTCTTTAGCAGATGGGATCATCGTGCCGGGATCATGTCCACCGTGCCCCGGATCTATGACCACAACGAATTGTTTTTCTTCATTTCCGGCTACCGCGAATAAAACCGGCAGAAAAGCAAATAAAACCAGAATCAACTTGTTTTTCACCCCTCGGCTATTAAGATTCAAATTTTGAACGCAAAAGTACAAAAAATTCCTTCACAATTCTTCAAAAAACGTTTTTTTTGTCCGAAACGCATCCTGAACTACCTTGTATTTCAAACAAATATGTATTTTTGTGGTGATTTATGTTACAATAAAATAATAAAAATAATGCTAAAATCATCAAAAATTATCCGGTTTATTTCTGTATACTGGTGGGGGATTATTTTTCTGATCTTTTTCATACCGGGTGCAATATTGAGTATCTAGAGGAAACGGCTTTGTTTAAGCATATTGCAATTAAGGATGGAAAATCATATTTTGACGGGGTATTATTCAATGTGAACGGGTCGGGGATCAAATACGGGATAAGCCGGAATATGAAAGAGGTGTTACCTGTCATTTTCGGAAAGAAACATTTTTCTGATGAATTTGTTTGAAGAAACAGTCAGATACATTATTCATCTGAATAAAAATATTGAGGCAATGGCGGAAAATGCGCATAATATGTGGCGAAAAAAGGATGCAGTTACAGGAGAATATCTTCAAGATGACGGATACGAAACCATTTCCGAACATTTTTTAGCCATGATGGAGCATCGACGGTGGATGATCGAAAAATACATCAGTTTCGGAATACATGCCGGACTGAAACCCTGGCAGGATATTTTCGATGAAGATAAAATGAAAAATTATACAATAGTTGATTTAATGATCAATGAATTAAATAAACAACATCAATGAGTGCTAAATTATATGTTCCCCAGCCGATTGATACCGGCCTGATTGAATTACCTCACGAATTATTGGAACTCACCGAATTATTGTCAAGAAATATTCACGAAGTCTGGGCGAAACAGCGTATCGCCGACGGCTGGAAATACGGCGAAAAACGGGACGACACCCGAAAGGAGCATCCCGGAATTGTACCGTACGAAGAATTGTCGGAAACGGAAAAAACCTACGACCGGAATACGGCTATGGAAACCCTGAAAGTGATAACGAAACTGGGGTTCGAGATAAAATCCTGACGATAGAGTAGAGGGGCCGTTCCAGACGCCCGTCTGGGACGGCCTAATCCACATTGATCAATGTCCATCCGGAACCGGGTTTCAGTTTTCTTAGTCCAAGTGAATCCATTGCATAGATTTGGAATGAATTGGCA
>JAIRZF010000122.1 GCA_031267385.1 Dysgonamonadaceae bacterium
GGGATAAGTCCGGAATCGCTTTCGGTAATCACAAAGCGCAGGAAGTCGGAAAGCGACAGGACGGTTTTCGGCGCCTTGTCATCCTTGCTCAAGGTCATGTAGTAGATGCTGTTCAGACAATTGAACAGGAAATGGGGATGAATCTGAGTTTTGAGAAACGACAGTTCTGCCTGTATCTTCAACTTTTCCATTTCCAACAACTGCTGCTGTTCGCGATACCACTGTGTGAGTACTTTCAGTCCGGCGCTGATGATGAAAACAAAGAGAAACTGAATGGTCGGATTGTGCAGCCTCATGCTATACATTTTCCAGCGATTTACCATCCCGTGCAACAAAGAAGTATCCTGTGGAGGAAACATGTCGAACGGCATCGGGCGAAAGGACATGCCGGCGGGCGGGCGGGCGAAATCGGAAAACTGATGAACAAGCGACGGAATGGCAAAACAAATCAGAAAAAAACAGAGCAACGTAACTACCATATATGCCACAACCTTTTTCCTCGACAGCAAACGCGGAACCAGCAGGTTTATATTCAGGTAAAAGTATCCGACAAGCAGTAACGTGTTGCCGATAAAAGGCAAGGGGTTATTCATCATCAACTCGCTTTCGGGGAGCATCAGCCTGAAAAAAACAGCCCAGCCCACGAGATGGATAAGCAATTGCAACGCTTTTTTATGTTTCTGTAAGTTCATTTTCTGAGACATTTATACGATCTTGAAATACTGTTTCCTAATCCGGATGATAATTAAAAAAACGGGTTGCCTTTTCAAACAGCCCGTCTTATCACAAAATCAATTTACTAATAACAAATAATAGTTAATCTATATTGGCTTTCGCCATAATTTTCCTGTAATCGTCCATCGAAGCGACTATCAATTTGTCAAATTCTTTCAAACCTGTTCCTGCCGGTATCAGATGACCGCAGATAACGCTCTCTTTCAAGCCTTCGAGGGCATCAACCTTTCCTCTGATAGCTGCTTCGTTGAGCACTTTTGTAGTTTCCTGGAACGATGCCGCCGACAGAAAACTGTTTATCTGCAATGCTGCACGGGTAATTCCCTGCAGAACCTGATTGGATGTGGCGGGAATAGTTGCACGGGCTACGACGGGTCTCAAATCCTTGCGTTTGAGTGTGGAGTTTTCGTCGTTCAAACGACGGGAAGAGACAATCTGTCCGCGTTTCAACGTGAGAGAATCACCTTCTTCAACCACGACTTTCTTATCGTAAATCGAATCGTTTTCTTCCATGAAAACCCATTTGTCCACCAACTGTTCCTGAAGGAATTTAGTATCTCCCGGGTCGATAATCTCAACCTTGCGCATCATCTGGCGTACGATTACTTCAAAATGCTTATCATTGATCTTCACGCCCTGAAGACGGTATACTTCCTGTATCTCATTAACGATATATTCCTGAACTTTCGTCGGGCCTTGTATCTGAAGAATATCCAGAGGAGTTATAGCTCCGTCGGATAATGGAGTGCCGGCACGTACATAGTCGCCTTCCTGTACTAGTATCTGGCGCGAAAGAGGCACTAAATACAGTTTTGTATCTCCCATTTTCGATGTTACGGTTATTTCCCTGTTACCGCGTTTTACGCGTCCCAACTTGATTTCTCCGTCGATTTCGGATACGACTGCCGGATTTGAGGGATTACGGGCCTCGAACAATTCGGTCACGCGAGGCAAACCTCCGGTTATATCGCCTGCCTTACCGACGGCGCGAGGTATTTTCGCCAATATCTGTCCTGCTCTGACTTTTTCCAGTTCGTCGGCAATAACCAGATGACCGCCTACCGGCAAATTATACTGTTTCAATTCGCCTCCGGCGTCGTCCATAATGCTTATTGTAGGGTTCTTTGTTTTATCGCGAGATTCGATGATCACTTTTTCGCAATAGCCTGTAATTTCGTCCGTTTCTTCGCGATATGTAATATTTTCGATAAGATTGCCGAACCGTACACGTCCCGAAAATTCGGTAATAATCAAAGCATTATATGGATCCCATTCGCAAATCAAATCGCCTTTGTTCACTGAATCGCCGTTTTTGAAGAATATATTTGTACCGTATGGTAAACTGTACGAATACAATGTAATACCCGTATTGTGGTCGATGATGTGCAGTTCCGCCAAACGTCCGATAATCACATCAACGTCGCGTTCATCGTCTTTCCTCACAACCACGCGAAGTTCGTCTATTTGTAAACGTCCGTCATAGCGGGCAACAATTTTGTTGTCCGAAGCGATATTGGAAGCAGTACCTCCCACGTGGAAAGTACGCAATGTCAACTGAGTACCGGGTTCGCCGATTGACTGTGCGGCGATAACACCCACCGCTTCGCCTTTCTGAACCATCACTCCTGTCGCCAGACTTCGTCCGTAACATTTGGCACAAACGCCCTTTCTCGATTCGCAGGTAAGCACCGACCGGATTTCAACCTGTTCAATGGGCGAATCCTGTAAAGCCTTTGCTACATCTTCGTTGATTTCATCTCCGGCAGCTACAATCAGTTCGCCGGTATTCGGATGGTATATGTCATTCACGGATGTACGTCCCAAAATACGGTCATACAGTGATTGAACCTCTTCTTCGTTGTTTTTCATTGCCACGGCAACCAATCCTCTCAAGGTTCCGCAGTCTTCTTCGGTGATAATCACATCGTGGGATACGTCCACAAGGCGTCGTGTCAAATATCCGGCGTCGGCAGTTTTCAGCGCCGTGTCGGCAAGACCTTTACGGGCGCCGTGCGTAGAAATAAAGTATTCCAATACCGACAAACCTTCTTTAAAGTTCGACAAGATAGGGTTTTCGATAATCTGCGCTTCCGAAGAACCCGATTTCTGGGGTTTTGCCATAAGACCGCGCATACCTGACAACTGACGAATCTGCTCTTTCGAACCGCGGGCGCCCGAGTCGAGCATCATAAATACGGAGTTGAATCCCTGATTGTCGGAAGTCAACTGTTTCATCAGTGTTTGAGTAAGTTTTGCGTTGGTATGTGTCCAGATGTCAATAATTTGATTATAACGTTCGTTATTGGTTATGAATCCCATATTGTAGTTATTCATAACTTCTTCGACTTCGGCATAACCCTGTTCTACAAGCTGCACTTTTTCGTCTGGAATGATGACATCGTCCAGATTGAACGACAATCCTCCTTTGAACGCCATCGAATATCCCAATTCTTTTATATCGTCAAGGAATTTCGCGGTTGTAGCGGTTCCTGTGGTTTTCATCACCATTCCTATGATATCCCGCAATGATTTTTTTGTAAGCAATTCGTTTATATAACCTACTTCCTTGGGTACAACGAGGTTGAACAATATACGTCCTACGGTGGTTTCTATCAGTTCTTCTTTTTCGGATCCGTCTTTTTGGACGGTTTTAATCACTACCTTAACGACAGCGTGCAATTCTACTGCTCTTTCGTTGTAGGCAATTATTGTTTCTTCAGGGCCGTAAAAAATAAGACCTGATCCTTTTGCATCCTTTTTTGCTTTTGTAATGTAGTAGAGTCCAAGCACCATATCCTGTGAAGGAACGGTAATCGGAGCGCCGTTTGCGGGATTCAAAATATTGTGAGCGCCAAGCATCAACAGTTGTGCTTCGAGAATGGCGGCATTTCCCAGCGGCAAATGTACAGCCATTTGATCTCCGTCGAAATCGGCGTTGAATGCAGTACACGAAAGCGGATGTAATTGAATTGCCTTCCCTTCAATCAATTTAGGCTGAAATGCCTGTATACCGAGACGGTGAAGCGTAGGCGCGCGGTTTAACAGTACCGGATGCCCTTTCATCACGTTTTCAAGAATATCCCAAACAACAGGATC